>NZ_RZOS01000679.1:0-2188 GCF_004022605.1 Mesorhizobium sp. M4B.F.Ca.ET.089.01.1.1 | reverse complement strand
CCAGCGGATGCAGCTGTTCGTCATCTATTCGCCCGCCGGGCCGGAACTGGCGCTGCGGGATTTGCCGGATTTCAGGCTGATGCCGGCAGGGGAGTGAACCTTCGAAGCTGGCGCCGCCCCTCATTGTCCTGCCGGACATTTCTTCCCGTAGGACGGGGAGAAAGACGCCTTCATCAACGATTTCGCAAATCGCCGAAGCTGGTTTCTTCTCCCCGTTCTACGGGGAGAAGGTGCTGGCAGGCGGATGAGGGGAGGCGCCGACTTTCGGCCTTATGAAATCCCGCCCCTGTTCCACCCCCGCGCCCGGTCGCCGAACATAACATAGCCGGTGTCCGTCACCGCGACCGTATCCTCCAGCTTGATGAAGCCGCGCGCAGGGTGGAGCATCGTCGTCTCGACCGACAGCACCATGTTCTGTTCCAGCGGCTTCCCGGCGTAGGTGCCTTCATAGGTGACCGGATGGTTGGTCATAAGGAATGGCGCCTCATGCGTGATCAGCCCCATGCCGTGGGCGAAGAAATCCGTGTAAGGCGCTACCTTAGAGGCTTTCAGCACGCCCTCGGCATGGGCGATCATGTCGCCGCCGAGCGTGCCAGCCCTGACCTTCGAAAACGCCGCCTGCTGGACGGCTTCGACCTCGGCCAGCAGATCCTCCAGCTCGGCGTCCGGCTCGCCGAGGATACCCATGCGGCAGAGATCGCCGATATAGCCGTGATAATTGCCGCCGGAATCGATCGACAGCACCTCGCCCCGCATCCACGCTTGCGGCGAGGCCGCGCGGTTGTGGCTTGAGCCCAGCGTCAGCAGGCAATATTCGAAATGCGCGCCGCGATTGGTCTCCTCGCGCCGCAGCTGCTCGATGATCTCGGTCTTGGTCGTGCCTTCGCGCGCCCACTGGATGGTCGCCAGCATGGAATCGGTGATCAGCTCCGAGGCGACGCGCAGCTTTTCGAGCTCGGCGTCGGTCTTGATGGCGCGCATGCGCTCCAGCATGCCGGTCGCATCGATGAGCTTCGCGTCCGGCAGCGCCTTGCGGATCAGCGTGTAGGCATCCGACGGCAGGAAGGCCGGCTCGATGCCGATGCGGGCACCGCCCTTGCCGATCTTCTGCACATGCTCGACGGCAAGATTGGCGGCGTCCAGCGTGCCCCAGCAGGCAGCGTGCAGGGTCGGTGTCCAGAACGGGTTGTTCTGGTGCTCGGCGCCCTCCATGCGGTTGCCGATATAGGCGGCACGGTCCGGTCCGCCCTTCTCGTAGACGACGATCGGCAGATAGCGGCTGTGGCCGATCGCATCCATGGCGGCGAAGAAGATGAACTTGTAGCCCCCGAGCAGATATTGCGTGTTGTGTTTGGAAGTGGCGAGCAGCACGTCGATGCCCGCTTCCTCCATCAGCCCGTCCAGCCTTTCCTGGTCGAATGGAATGGCGACCGCATTCTTGCCCGGGGCGATGTTCATTTTTCTCTCCCTGAATGTGCCCGCCGATCGGACCGGCTCGCCGGCTGGTCTTGTGGCTGATCGTCTGGCTGTCGGCCAAATCTGCACCAGCTCACCCACTCTGGTCCAGCCAGAAATGGGTGCCCTTGGCCTTCAGAGACTTCTCAAAGCCGAGTCTCGCACGCCAATCGCTTTTTCTGGTCCTACCAGTCTGGTTGATTGGGCCGCTTCCTGGCTACTGGTCCAGCGGACGAAAATTTCAAAGCCAAGCCACCATGCGCCAATTCCTTCTCTGGCGAAACCCTCGGCAAGGGCCATAATCGCCGCCGCAAGGACGTTCGCGGACCGCTGGCGTCGAGGGGAATTGGCGCCCGCCGGGTGGCGCGGAGGACGGAGGTCGATCATGTCAGCTTTCACCATTTCCAGGCGCACCGTGCTTGCCGGCTCGGCGGCGCTGCTCGCCTCCACCGCCATCCCGGTGATCGGCCGCGCGCAGACGCCGAAGAAGGGTGGCCGCCTGGTTGTCGCCGCCGACTCCGAGCCGCGCAACCTCAACCCGGCGATCGTCGCCTCCAACGGCGTATTCTTCATCTCCAGCAAGGTCGTGGAGACGCTGGCCGAGGCCTCCTTCGACGGCAAGGACGGGCTCCAGCCACGCCTGGCGCTGTCCTGGGAAGGTGCTGCCGACGGCCTCTCGGTGACGTTCAAGCTGCGCGACGGCGTCAAGTGGCATGACGGCAAGCCGTTCACC
>NZ_RZOS01000678.1:0-2191 GCF_004022605.1 Mesorhizobium sp. M4B.F.Ca.ET.089.01.1.1 | reverse complement strand
CATCGAGAAACTGAAGACAGTTCTGAAGGGAATGGACCAATGACGGAACGTCCTCCTGCCGAAGCGCCGCTCGACTTCGAATGCGAGCTTGCCGATCCGCCGGAGAAGGTCTGGCGCGCGCTGACCGAACCGGAACTGCTGGCGGCCTGGATGATGCCGAACGACATCACGCCTGAAGTGGGCAGCCGTTTCGCCTTTGCCGGACCCGAGGCGCCGATCGAATGCGAAGTCCTTGAAGCCGAGCCTGGACGACTGCTGCGCTATTCGTGGCGCGAGCGGCCCGGTGCCGACGATGCAGACAAGCTTCCAGCATTGGACAGCATCGTCACCTTCACGCTTGCCCGCACGGTTTCCGGCGGCACGCATCTGCGCATCTTCCATGACGGCTTCGCCCGCACACCCGCCGTCGTCATGGCTGGCGCCGGCTGCCGGCTCGCTTTCAACGCGCAAGGCGCAGGACGCGCGATCGCGGCGAATGCGCCGCTGTTGCGGCGCGCGGCCTGAGCAAGGGAGAAACGAGATGAGCGGGCTTGCCAATCTGGTGCCGATGGTGATCGAGCAGTCGAGCCGCGGCGAACGCGCCTTCGACATCTTCTCGCGGCTGCTGCGCGAGCGCATCATCTTCATCAACGGAGAGATCAACGACGGCATGTCGGCGCTGGTCTGCGCGCAGCTCCTGTCGCTGGAATCCGACAATCCCGACAAGGAGATATCGCTCTACATCAACTCGCCTGGCGGGGTGGTGACCAGCGGCTTCGCCATCTACGACACGATGCGCTACATCTCCTGCCCCGTGTCGACGGTGTGCATGGGCTTTGCCGCCTCGATGGCGTCCTTCCTACTGATGGCGGGCGAGCCGGGGCGCCGCATCGCGCTGCCCAACTCCAGCATCGTGCTGCATCAGCCGCTGGGCGGCTTCCAGGGTCAGGCTTCCGACATCCAGCGTCACGCCGAAGGCATCATGCGCACCAAGCGGCGCATGACCGAGCTCTATGCGCATCATTGCGGCCGGGCCTACGAGGAGGTCGAGCGCACGCTCGACCGCGACTATTTCATGACTGCCGAGGAGGCGAAGGCCTGGGGCCTCGTCGACCATGTCTGCGACACCCGCAAGAAGGCCGCGTGAAGGAATGGCCGGCGCGCGGCAATTTGATCGCGTGCGATCTGGCATCGCTGCCGTGCCGACCCTATAGTCCGGCAATGATTGGCAAGCATTCTTCCACACTCCTGGGAATCGTGGCGATCGCGTGCGTGCTGGCGGGCGCCGCCGTCGCCGATGACAGCGCGACGCAGAAGGGCGCGCTGCCCGGCGTCAGCAGCGACTATCGCATCGCCAAGCCTGCCCCGCAGCCCGAACCCGACGACGCGCTGCCCGCCGGCGGCAACGGCCAGTTCAAGATCGGCGATACCGATGTCAGGATTTCCGGCAGTATAACCATCGACATGGCGACGGGCGGGATCAGGCCGCCGGGCCACTAGCCGGCTACCGTCCGGGCGCTTCGCTGCCTAGACTGCGATTCCAATGCTTCCAATGGCAATGGGGGTGTAGCGTGCTTGCGCAAACGAACAGCCCCGCCGTTGCTTCCGCAAAACGGACGGGGCTTTTCTGGATTTGAAATCCAAACTTGCCGGGAGTGTTCTGCCGGCGTTTGATTTCGGATGCATCGCGGCATTCAGCCGACGATCCGACTATCGTCTCTAATTGTGAGGATTCGACAGGTCACGGTTTGTCGGGCTGACGCTCACGCCTGCCCTGGCACTTATGCCCGCCGCGGCTCCATCTTGGTGTGGAGCCTCAAGGGACTGTCCGGTGGCGTCATGCTCCGCTCCTGGGTCCGTTGCGACAATTGTCGTCCAGAGCGCAAATCGCAAAACCTGCGGCGTCTCGCAGGCCACCTTTGGGCGGCGAGGCCATCGAAAGACAGCCGGCTCCGTTGGACCTGTGGACACTGCTCCCCTCGCTCGGAGACGTCAACCATCGAATAGCCGATTACCGAAAAATGTGATCGCCGGGAGGTTACGTCCAGGTCAAGTCGAGACCGGATTTCCACACCGCTTTGTCAGGAGCGTGTTCGGCCTTTGTTCTTTCCGCTTGCTCGCCCGCGCGAAAGACGCTTAAACGCTTTTGTCGAGAATTGTGGCGTCTCTCGACGTGGCGGGAAAATTACCTACATAGGGGATGGCCGGGAGA
>NZ_RZOS01000677.1:0-2201 GCF_004022605.1 Mesorhizobium sp. M4B.F.Ca.ET.089.01.1.1 | reverse complement strand
GCCTGGGTGCGCGACACGGTTTCAACCGGCGGCAGCTTCGAGGCCTGGCAGCGCGGCACGATGGCCTTTCTCTTTCCCAAGGGCCGATACCGCCACAAATGGTATCAGACCGGCGCCGACAGCGGCGCCTTCTGCGGCATCGGCATCCACGGCCAATGGCTCTACGTCAACCCGAAGGCCGAAGTGGTGATCGCCAAGATGTCGTCGCAGCCGGAGCCGGTCGATGACCGGCTCGATGTCGAGCTGGTGGCGTTCTTCGAGGCGCTGAGCCGGATGGTCTGAGCCGCCTCGGCGGGGCGGTTTCGTAACCGTTTTTCTGTGGAACCTCGCTACGGGGCCCGAACAGCGCGGTTGGCGAGGACGGCATCCAGGCCTATGGTCGCCGCTCTTTTCGACAGGGACCGGCATGGCATCCGACATCAAGCGCATTGCAGCAATCATCGCGGCCGAGATCGGCGCACGGCCCGAGCAGGCGGCGGCGGCGATCGGCCTACTGGACGAGGGCGCGACGGTGCCCTTCGTGGCCCGCTACCGCAAGGAGGTCACCGGCGGGCTCGACGACACGCAATTGCGCGGCCTGGCCGAGCGGCTCGCCTATCTGCGCGAGCTCGACGCGCGCCGCGAGACGATCCTCGGTTCCATCCGTGAGCAGGGCAAGCTGACCGAGGAATTGGAGGCCAAGATCATTGCTGCCGCCACCAAGGCCGAGCTGGAAGACATCTACCTGCCCTACAAGCCGAAGCGGCGCACCAAGGCGGAGATCGCCAGGGAACGTGGGCTCGGGCCGCTGGCCGAGGCGATCCTTGCCGACCGCGCGGCGGTGCCTGCCGATCTCGCGCTCGCCTACATCACCGAAGAAGTGGCAGACGCAAAGGCCGCGCTCGAGGGCGCGCGCGACATTCTGTCGGAACAGTTCGCCGAGAATGCCGATCTGGTCGGCAAGCTGCGCGCCTATATGAAGGAGCGTGCCTTCCTGCGCGCCAGGGTCGTCGATGGCAAGCAGGAGGCGGGCGCCAAATTCTCCGACTATTTCGACCATGTCGAACGCTGGGCGAACGCACCCAGCCACCGGGCGCTGGCCATGCTGCGCGGTCGCAACGAGGAGGTGCTGTCGCTCGACATCGAGGTCGATGCCGACGATCAATCGCCGGTGAAGCCGGTCGAGCGCATGATTGCCAATGCCTATGCGATCGGCGGCAGCTTGCCGGGCGACCGTTGGCTGATGGAGGTCGCCGGCTGGACCTGGCGCATCAAGCTGTCCTTGCATCTGACGCTCGACCTGATGCGCGACCTGCGCGAGCGGGCGGAGGAGGAGGCGATCCACGTCTTCGCGCGCAACTTGAAGGACCTGCTGCTCGCCGCGCCCGCCGGCTCGCGGCCGACGATGGGGCTCGATCCGGGCATCCGCACCGGCGTCAAGGTGGCGGTGGTCGATGGCACCGGCAAGCTGGTGGCGACGACGACGGTCTATCCGTTCCCGCCCAGGAACGACGTGCGCGGGGCGCAGGCCGAGCTCGCCGCGCTCATCCGCCAGCACAAGGTGGAGCTGATCTCGATCGGCAACGGCACCGGCAGCCGTGAGACCGAGAAACTGGTCGCTGACATGCTGTCGGACCTGCCAGCCGGTTCCGGCCCGAAGCCGCTCAAGGTGATCGTCAGCGAGGCGGGCGCTTCGGTCTATTCGGCCTCGGCGACGGCAGCGGCGGAATTCCCCGGCCTCGACGTGTCACTGCGCGGCGCCGTGTCGATCGCTCGCCGCTTGCAGGATCCGCTTGCCGAACTGGTCAAGATCGAGCCGAAGTCGATCGGCGTCGGCCAGTACCAGCACGATGTCGATCAGTACCGTCTTGGCCGTTCGCTGGAAGCAGTGGTCGAGGATGCTGTCAACGCCGTCGGCGTCGATCTCAACACGGCGTCGGCGCCGCTCTTGGCGCGGGTTTCGGGGCTTGGGCCGTCGCTTGCCGAAGCAATCGTTGCGCATCGCGATGCGACCGGGCCGTTTGCCAGCCGCAAGGACCTGCTCAAAGTGGCGCGGCTCGGACCACGTGCCTTTGAACAGTCCGCCGGCTTTTTGCGCATTGCCAATGGCGCCGAGCCGCTCGATGCTTCCTCGGTGCATCCCGAAGCCTATGGCGTGGCAAAGAAGATCGTCGCCGCCTGCGGCCGCGACGTGCGCGCGTTGATGGGCGACAGTGCCGCGC
>NZ_RZOS01000676.1:0-2202 GCF_004022605.1 Mesorhizobium sp. M4B.F.Ca.ET.089.01.1.1 | reverse complement strand
GTCCTTGGCGTCGAGCCGCCGCGTCTCGATCTTCTTGTGCGCTTCGCGCTTGTAGCCTTCGACCAGCACGATATCCGACGGCGCCAGCCGCGCCAGGATCGCCTCCAGCGTCGGCTCCTCCTCATCGCGCAATTCGTGCATCAGCGCCCAGCGCCGGCCGGACACGACCGCGACCTCGGTGGCGCCGGCCTGGCGGTGGCGGAAGGAGTCCGCGCCAGGCTTGTCGATGTCGAAATCATGATGGGCGTGCTTCACGGTCGAGACCGTCCAGCCGCGGCGCGCCAGCTCGGCGACCAGCTTCTCGGTCAGTGTGGTCTTGCCGGAATTCTTCCAGCCGGTGATGCCAAAAACGCGCCTGTTCATTGCTCGATGCTCTGCAACAGTCGCTCGGCGATCGCAAGATCGTCCGGCGTGTTGATGTTGAAGAAGGGATCGATCGCATGTCCGCCGGATGCCGGCATCGCAAACTCCACCTCGACGACGCCGTGGCGGTCGATGAAGGCAGAGACCCGCCGGTTGTCCTCGTCGACCAGGAACCGGCGCAAGGCGTCATGCAGGCCGAGCGGCCAGAGCGCGAATGTCGGGTGCCGCCTGCCGCCTGAGCTGGCGACAGCGATCGATCCGGGCTTTGAGTCGGCAGCCGCAGCCAGTCGCTCGACCAGATTTTTGGGGAAAAAGGGCGTATCGCCGGCAACCGTGACCACGGCATCGCAGCCGATCGACGCCCACTCGATGCCGGTCAGGATGCCGGCCAGCGGTCCCGCATGCCCCTCCACCGTATCGGCAAGCACGGGCAGCCCGAAGCTGGCGAAGCGCGTCGGGTCGCCATTGGCGCTTAGCGCCAGCGGTCCGGCCTGCTGAGCGAGACGCTTAACGACATGGTCGAGCAGGCTGCGGCCACCAAGCTCGAGCAGGGTCTTGTCGCCGCCGCCCATGCGCCGCGACTGGCCGCCGGCCAGGATGATGCCCGCTATGTTGCG
Source organism: Mesorhizobium sp. M4B.F.Ca.ET.089.01.1.1 (assembly GCF_004022605.1). Taxonomy (NCBI): domain Bacteria; kingdom Pseudomonadati; phylum Pseudomonadota; class Alphaproteobacteria; order Hyphomicrobiales; family Phyllobacteriaceae; genus Mesorhizobium; species Mesorhizobium sp. M4B.F.Ca.ET.089.01.1.1. The sequence goes on along the minus strand of NZ_RZOS01000676.1, from coordinate 1,222 downwards.
ATCCATTGTCCGCTGTCTCTTGCCGCCCGGAATTGCCGCCAGCAGGCGCTTCCCCCAGGCTTGGTCCTATATGCCGTCCGGCGCCATGTCAGGTCCAGCGCTTTCGGCGGCGGTCTGCCGCCGGCCGACAATGCGTTCGCGATAGAGCGCGTAGAGGCCGGAGCCGACGATGATGGTGGCGCCGATGACCATCGGCAGGTCCGGAATGTCGCCGAAGATGACGAGGCCGAGCAGGATCGACCAGAGCAGGGCGGTGTAGCGGAACGGCGCGATGAAGGAGATGTCGCCGGAGCGCATCGCCATGATGATGAACTGGTAGCCGATGAGCACCAGCACCGCGGCCAGCGCCAGGAGCGCGGTGGCCTTGCCGCTCATCGGCGTCCAGCCGCCCATCGGGGCGAGCAGCGCCGCACCCAGCACCGTCATGGCCAGCGCCGTGGCGGTCGATACCAGAAGCGTCGGGATCGCTTGCGGGATGCGCCTGGTAGAGAGATCGCGCACCGCGCAGCAGGCGACGCTCGCCAGCGCCAGCAGCGAATAGATGCTGAAGCCTTCGAAGCCCGGCCGCACGATGACGAGCACCCCGGCGAAGCCGACGGCAATCGCCAGCCAGCGCCGCCAGCCGACACCTTCGCCGAAGAAAAGCGCCGCGCCCATGGTCACCGCCAGCGGCAGCGCCTGCAGCACCGCCGAGACGTTGGCGATCGGCAAGTGCGCGAGCGCGACCAGGAACGAGACCGTTGCGCCGGCTTCGCCGGCCACGCGCATCGCCACCATCGGCTGCAGCATGGACCGTGGCGCTGCCAGCGCGCCGCGTTGCCAGGCAAGCAGACCGACGAACAGCGAGGCGAATGCGCCGCGGATCAGCATGACCTGCGCCATGTTCATCGATTCGGAGGAGAATTTGGTGATCGCGTCGTTGAGGGTGAAGCCGACCATGGCCACCATCATGAACAGCGCGCCGCGCAGGTTTGGCGAAAGAGGCAAGGGCGTCACCGGTTGTGCTTTGGATCAGCCTCTATCAGCCGGCCGCAAAACAGCAACGCCAAAGCACTGGGCCACGGTTTGTCGCCGTGGCCCGCAAAGATCGGCGCGAAGGCGAAAGGGCTTATTTCGGCGTCAGCACTTCGGTGCCGCTGCCTTCCTTGCCGGCGATGGTCCAGAGGCCGTGCAGCGAGCCGTCTTCCTCGACCTTGTAGACGACGAGGCCGATCTCCTTGCC
>NZ_RZOS01000675.1:0-2208 GCF_004022605.1 Mesorhizobium sp. M4B.F.Ca.ET.089.01.1.1 | reverse complement strand
CTTTCAACCATCAGAGGGAGCTCCCGAGGGTCGCGCCGAGCTTGCCTTATCCAGCCCCAGTTGCGGCTGGACTGCTCCCCTGCAATATTCCCTTTGTCGCACAACGCCACATTAACGCCACGCTTCGCCAAAAAGTGCGCTGCACTCGCGCCAACGATGCCGCCACCGATAACAGCTACGTCGACTTTCGAAGGGAGCCGGTTTTCGCTTGAAACTGGTTCGACCAAGAGGCCCATCTCAAATTATTCTCCCACACTCGGTTCCAACGCCTCAGTGAATTTGACCAGTTCACAACTGAAGCCTCATAGCCACACCTTGCTGGACGGTGGCCAAGTTGCTTGCGCAGATGCAGGCCCTACCGATCTTCCTTTTTTGTGCTTTGGGGACAAATCCGCCAGCGTTGAACACGCTCTCAGTTATGCTACGTCCGCCGCTGAATACCGCGAACGCTTCGGATTGATCGAGGCGTCCTGGTTCTTCGTCTCCGTTTGTTGTCAATAACCACTGAATCGGAACCCTGTTTTTTCGCATAAAAGGAACCCAGTATTGGGATTGAAGGGCACGCCGGTTAAGGCGAAGCTGCTCATGCGAGTCCTCGAGATTATTCTTTGACGCCCGACATCGCGACCGAGTCGGTGAAGAAACGTTGGAAGCCCAGCAGAATGGCTGCAGGAATGAGGCTCAGGATTGTCGATGCCGCGAAGACCTGGCCGTAGTCGCTGGAGCGCTCCCCCACCATCAGGCCGAGGGTTATCGGGGCGAGGAACATGTCCTGGCGCGTCGTGACGAGAAGCGGCCAGAGATAGGCCTGCCATTGCCCATTAAAGAGGATGACCCCCGCGCCGACGAGAGCCGGACGCGAAAGCGGTAGGAAAATCTGCAGGAATATCCTTAGCCAGCCGGCTCCATCGATTTGAGCCGCTTCAATCAGCGAACGAGGTATGGCGAGGAAAAACTGCCGCAGTAGGAAGATCACCATGCCGCTTCCCACGAAGGGCAAGATCAGTGCTATGTAGGTGTTCTGCAGCCCGGCGCGTGCGAAGATAGCCGACAACGGGATAGCCACGACCTCCTCGGGGATCAAAAAGCTGAAGACGATGATGGCGAAGACGACCTCGCGGCCGCGCCACCGCATGGCGCTCAACGCGAAGGCTGCGGCTGCGCATACCAGCAGTCCCACGACCACCGTACATGCGGCCACGATGATCGAGTTGATCAATCCGGTCCGGAACGCTCCGCCAAGCGCGCTGCCATAGTTTGCCAGGGTCGGCTGTGGCGGAATGAAGCTGCCTATGGAAAGCGGATTGAGCGCGGTGAATATCTCGTTACTGGGCCGGAGGCTTCCGGCAACCAGCCAGACGATCGGCAGCAAAAAGCTGGCGGCGACGGCGATGCCGAACAGGAGCTGAACCATGCGCCCCGCGCCGGCCGAGCTCTTTTCTCCGGCGCTCACAGTTGCTTCTCCCGCGAGAGCAACCGGAACTGGATGAGGATGATGAGCATCATGATGACCATCAAGGTCAATGATTCCGCAGCAGCCAGGGACACGTCATTGAAAAAATAAGCCTGCTGATACACGTCGAACATGATCAGCTGCGTGCTGCCGCCGGGCCCGCCTCGGGTAAGTATCTGGATCGGAGCGAACAGCAGAAATGAGGCAACCGTGTCAGCGACGATTACGAAGGCTAGCGGCCGACGCATCAGCGGGATAGTGATGTGCCACAGCGACGAAAGCTTTCCAGCGCCATCGATTGATGCTGCCTCGTAGAGTTCGCGAGGAATGTCCTTTAGGCCACCGATAAGAAACATCATCCAGAAGCCGACTCCGATCCACGAGCTCATGACAATGATCGACATCAGTGCCTGGTCCGCGGATGTGAGGAAGGGCTGAGCGCTGAAACCCACCGACATCAACAGCGCATTTGCCAGTCCCTCAGGGCGGTATGCGGCGCCCCACAGGATGGCTGCGACACTCAAAGGGATGACCACCGGCAGGAACACCAAGACGCGCAGTAGCGAAACGATCCGGGAGTTCTCGGCAAACAGCAAAGCGAGGCCGAAAGCGATTGCCGTCTGCAGCGGCACCGTCACCACGACGAAGGTTAGGGTGGCCTGCACGGTCTTGGCAAATGTAGGCGCCGCAAAAAGGAATTCGAAATTATCGAGCCCGGCGAATTCCCCATCAGGCCCGGAGAGGCTCGCCTGAAC
>NZ_RZOS01000674.1:0-2227 GCF_004022605.1 Mesorhizobium sp. M4B.F.Ca.ET.089.01.1.1 | reverse complement strand
CCCCGAGACGGTGGTGCTCGGCGGGCTGGCGCCGCCGGCGCTGCTCGAGCGCCTGGCGGGAGCCGCCGAGCTGCCCAATTCGGTCTCGGCCCGCAAGGACCGCGTCACGCCGCGCATCGTCGTCGCGCGCGGCGGCCAGCATGCGGTGCTGCGCGGCGCGGCGGCACTTGCCGTTTCCGGGGTGCTGTCGCCGCGCTTCGGCCAGATCTTCACCGCCAAGCGGCAGCGCGGCGGCGACCTCCTGAAAGGCGGAGACATCGCGGCATGAGCGAACCCCTGCTGGTCCTCGACAACGTCACCAAGAACTATGGCGCCATCCAGGCGCTGAAGGGCATCAGCTTTTCGATCGGACGCGGCGAGGTCGTGGCGCTGCTGGGCGACAACGGCGCCGGCAAGTCGACGCTGGTCAAGATCATCGCCGGCGGGCTGGAGCCGACCTCCGGCCGCATGCTGTTCGAAGGCACGGAGTTCCTGGCCAGATCGCCTGCCGAGGCCAAGGCGGCCGGTATCGAGACCGTCTACCAGGACCTGTCGCTGTGCACCAATGTCGACGTGGTGGCGAATTTCTTCATGGGCCGCGAGATCACCCGCAAAGTGCTCGGCGTCCCCGTGCTCGACGAGCGCGCCATGGAAGACGTGGTCGCCAAGGCGCTCGCCAATGCCGGCACCCGCATCCCGTCGTTGCGCACCAATGTCGAGCACCTCTCGGGCGGACAGCGGCAAGCGATCGAGCTCAACCGCTTCGTGCACTGGGGCGGCAAGCTGGTGCTGCTCGACGAGCCGTTCGCGGCGCTTGGCGTCGAGCAGACGCGACGCGGCCTCGACATGATCCGCCAGGTGGCGAACCAGGGCATCGGCGTCGTCATCATCACTCATATCATGCAGCAGGCCTTCCAGGTCGCCGACCGGATCGTGGTGATCCGGCAAGGCGTCGTGGCGGGCGATGTCGCACGCAGCAAGACAAGTCCCGACGCGGTGATCAACATGATTACCGGAGAGACGCTGGCCGGTGCCGGACCGGCGAGCTGAGGGACAAATGAGGGGTCCGGCGCAAGAGGAGCGAACGACATGAAGAGAATACTTCTTTCCGTCTTCGGTTTCCTGGCACTGGCCATTGCCACGCTCACGCCGGCATTCGCCCAGTCCAAGGGCACCGTCTACTATCTGGTGCCGACATTGCTCGATGAGTTCCAGACCGGTTCGGTGACCGCGCTGGAACTGTTCCTGAAGCAGGTCGGCTACGACTTCAAATCGCTGAACGCCGACAACAAGACCGACGCCCAGCAATCGCAGATGAACGACGTCATCGCGCTGAAGCCCGCCGCGATCGTCCTTGCGGCGGTCGATTTCAACGCGCTGAAGCCGTCCGTCGAAGCGGCCCGCGCCGCCGGCATTCCGGTGGTCGAATTCGACCGTCAGATCACCTCCACCCCGTCCGACTTCACCTCGGTCGCCGGCACGGTCGAGATCGGCTACGTCGCCGCCGACCAAGCCGAGAAGCTCCTGAAAGCGAAGAACGGGGCGGTGAAGGGCAAGATCCTGCAGGTGCTCGGCGATCCCGGCGATCCCTACACGCTCGACATCCAGAAGGGGTTCGAGGAGAAGATGAAGGCGTTCCCGGACGTCAAGATCATCTCGCTTCCAGCCATGCAGTGGGAAGCCAGCAACGCCGGCACCATCGTCGCCGACCAGATGCTCGCCAATCCCGACATCGACCTGATCTTCAGCCATGCCGCGCATCTCTCGGTCGCCGGCGTCGCCTCGCTCGAGGCCGCAGGCAAGAAGCCCGGCGACGTCATGATGATGAGCTCGAACGGCGCACCGGTCGGTCTCGACCTGATCCGCAAGGGCTGGCTCAACGTCGAAGTCGAACAGCCGCTCTACGCCCAGGCCGCGGCTATCGCCATGTTCATGGACAAGATCGTCAAGAAGGAAGAGATCAAGCCCGGCGAATATGAGGTGCTTGGCCTGAAGTCGACGGTGACCAAGGAAGCCTGGGGCCCGAACATCAAGATCCCCGGCGCCGCCATCACCAAGGAGAACGTCGACAATCCGGCCTTCTGGGGCAACCAGAAGCCGCCGACCGAAACCGTAAAACCGGTCGAGTAACCACGAGGACCGCTCCGGGCTACCCGGCCCGGAGCGCCCCTCAAAAGCGCCGCGCGCGTCGAAGCGCGCGAAGCCGCAACATTGTCAAACACGCGCGCCAACCGGATCAGCTCATGAA
>NZ_RZOS01000673.1:0-2246 GCF_004022605.1 Mesorhizobium sp. M4B.F.Ca.ET.089.01.1.1 | reverse complement strand
GATCATAACCGGCCTCGCCGATCGACTTGATGCCGATGGCGTCGGCCTGCAGTTCCTGGTTGCGCGAGAACTGGGCGAGCCTCAGCTTGCCGCGGATGAGCGCCGCCTTGGCGGTCGGGCTGTCGCCCAGCACATCCGACACCACCTTGGTCGCCAAGCCTTCCTCGGCTTCGAGCTGCTGGCGCTGCAGGCCGTGATTGGCGGTGACATGGCCCATCTCGTGCGCGATGACGGCGGCGAGCTCGGACGAATCATTGGCCAGCGCCAGCAGGCCGCGGGTGACATAGAGGTAGCCGCCGGGCAGCGCGAAGGCGTTGACGTTGGGGGAATTGAGGATGGTGATGCGATAGGTCTGGGTCGGATTGGCCGACACCACCGTCAGGCTGCCGACGACCTTGGCCACCATGCGCTCGAGCTTGGGATCGGAATATTCGCCGCCATAGGTGGCAAGGATGCGCGGGTGCTGCGCCTTCGCCATTTCGGCAAGCTTCGAGTTGGCGACGACATTGTCGACGGTGATCGGCTTGTCGGACGGCTGGAAACCGGATTCCTGCACATCCGGCGGCGTGAACATCTGGCAGCTGGCCAGCGCCACGGCAAGGCCGGCCAACGCGAGGAGACGCGCCAGCGGTTTCGTCAGCACTCTATGCTTGCCGGTCGGCAGATCGGCTTCCTTTCCAAATCTTTGCGGGCAAATCACGGCCTGTGCCGGACCAGTATGGGCGGACCTAGCCATACTCCTCCAGTCAAGGCAAGCAAACGCTGCATCACCCAAACCCGGTTTGAGCGTAAATTATGTCCGCTTCCGGGCAACATGCCATGATCCGGCGGCGATGCATGCCGCCCGAAAATGCACTGTGGTTTTGAGGCAACGGCCTGCATCGAACAGAACCCCAGCGCCTCATCCGCGGTCGTCGAGGCGCGACCCTTTGGCCGCGTCCATGCCGACATAGCGCCGGAAGGCGTCCGGTCCAGAGCCGTCGAAGAAATCGGCCGCCGTCCCTGTCGCGGCGACCGTGTGGTTGTCGAGGAACACCATGTCCTGGCCGATGCGGCGCGCATCCTCGGGCTGGTGCGTGACGAACAGCACCGTCATCTGCCGTTCGGCATGGACGCTGGCGAGCAGATCGAGCATGTCGTCGCGCAGCGCCGGTCCGAGCGAAGCGAAGGGCTCGTCGAGCAAGAGCACCGGGCGGCCGCGCACCAGCACGCGGGCCAGCGCAACCCGCTGCCGCTCGCCGCCGGAAAGCTCGCGCGGCAGCCGCCTCTCCTTGCCGGCAAGGCCGACACGCGCCAGCGCCTCGGCAATCGCCGCATGGTCGGCCTCGCCGAGGCTAAGCGATGGCGAGCGGCCAAGCCCGACATTGCGCTCCACCGAAAGATGCGCGAACAGATTGTTCTCCTGGAAAACCATCGAGACCGGCCGTGCCGAAGGCGGCGCGGCGCTGACATCGCTGCCGTCGATCAGCACGCGCCCCGAACGCGGCGCCTCGAAACCGGCCACAAGGTTGAGCAGCGTCGACTTTCCCGAACCGCTCGGCCCCATGATGGCGGTGATCTTCGCGTCGGCGAACCCGACGTCGAAACGGAACGGCGCTTCGCCATAGTCGAATGACACGTCCTCCAGCCGAACCGTCGCCCCTTTCGCCTTGCTTTCGTTCGCCGGCATCATGATCTCTCCCCGCGCCCGAGCCGGTCGGCGGCAAGCACCAGCGCCAGGCAGACGAGGCCGAGCAAAAGCGCGAGGCCGGCGGCGTCGGCGGTGCGATAGCTGCCCATGCGCGCCAAGAGAAGATAGGGCAAGGTCTGCACGGAATCGCTGCCGAACAGCGCGATGACGCCGAGATCGCCGAGCGACAGCGCCATGGCGAAGGCGAAGCCGGTGGCGAGCGGCCGCCTGAGCGACGGCCAGTCGATCAGGCTGAGCCGGTTCCAGCCGAATATGCCGAGCAGCAGGCAGAGCCGCTCGTGGCGCTCGCTTGCCGCGTCATAGGCGGGGCGGATCGCGCGGATGGCGAAGGGCATCGCCATCACCGCGTTGACGGCGACGACCATCAGCGGGGCAATGGCAAAGACGTCGCTGACTGTGCGCAAGAGCAGGAACCAGCCGGCGCCGACGACGATGGGCGGCACGACGAGGACGAAGCCGGCGCCGGTATCCGCTGCATGTTCCAGCAATGTATTGCGGCCGGAACGGCGTTTCAGGGCCAGCGCCCGGCGCGCCGCGATCAGCGCCAGCGACATCG
>NZ_RZOS01000672.1:0-2257 GCF_004022605.1 Mesorhizobium sp. M4B.F.Ca.ET.089.01.1.1 | reverse complement strand
GTCTCATATCGAGCGCCACATACAGAATTCAAAACCAGACTCTAAATCTGAATCTGAAAGTGGCTTAGGAAATAAGAATGAAGCGAGCGGCAGCGCAGCGGAAACCGACAACGTGCGGAGCCTGCCGAAGCGCGAGCTACCGCTGGGAATCGTGCTGGATGCCTGCCCGAACATGCTCTGGTTGGTGAAGGGCGGCGGCGGAATTCGCAACTGGCGTGAATTTCTGGCCGCAGCCGAGGTTGCCCGGCCGACCATGGGCATCAGCCCGAGCGCCTGGGAGAAAGCGCGAACGGCAATGGGTGAGCAGCAGGCGGCGATTACCATTGCTGCGATCTACCAGCGACAGGACCAGATCAACAGCGCCGGCGGCTATTTGCGCAGCCTGACGGACCGAGCAAAGGCCGGAAAGTTCTCAGTCTGGCCGATGGTGATGGCCTTGTTGCGGGCCAAGCTTGACGCGTCGAAGACGACCGGAAACGGAGCTGAAGCCGCTGCCGCCGATCTGGAGACGGCGGGCAAGATTGTGCGCACCGAATCCCGGCTGGAAATCAGCGATGCGTTGCGCCGCAGCCTCGACAAGCCGGGGCGCAGATGATGATGAGGTGGGCGGGTTTTGATCCGCTCTATGGGCTTGGGCGGTCGCTGCAGCGCTTGTCGGGACGAGCGTCTTATGAGAGCATCGAGGACATGAAAAATGAACACGACCGGGAACCGACGCCCGATGAAACCGCCGGGATGGTGTGGTGGAATTCACTTTCTGAGGCCGATCGTGCGGATTGGCTGGCGCGCGCCGGCAGCGCTGTTCCAGCCGATGCCTGGGGGGCGTACAAGCGGCTCGGGAATGTTGAGCGTCAGCCACGGACCGTAGACTGACGGACTGTTCTGCAGCGGGATGACGGTCAGCTCGCGGGTAGTTCGGCGACGAGTCCAAGCCGGCGGGCTCGATCGAGCAGGTTCTTGACTGAGGAGGCAGACCATTTTGCGCTTCCTCGTGGGGTTCGCTCATGCAGACGCTCGAGCTGGCCAGCGATATCGCGAAGCGAGAGGTCTGGGTTAGACTGCGAAATCCCTGCCACAAGAGTCATCAGGCGATCTTCGGGAGGCAGAGGAGACGCCCGCTTTAGCAGTGTGGATTCGGCCAGGTGCTCGGTGACGAGCCACCTCACTGCCCGCCGCAGTCGTTCAGGCGTCCACTCGAGGCCGCGCTGCTTCAGGACCCGAGCGATATCGTCCCAGTTGTGGTCTGGTCGCATCCGGCGGACCGTCGGAAGCCACTTGTTCATCGTCGATTGTAGCCGTCGGCCATAGGCTGCCTTTTGCACCGCTGTCATCTTCGCCAGGGCTTCGGGCCTGCGCTCCCGGATACCAGGATTGCCTGGCAGCCGCCCCTTCGATCGTGCAGCGATGATGCCGGACTTGGTCCGCTCCGAAATCAGCGCACGCTCGAGTTGGGCAACGGCGCCGAGTACCTGTAGCGAAAACATGCCCTGCGGCGTTGAGGTGTCGATCGGATCTCGGAGAGATCGGAAATGCGCGCCCTTCTCAGTCAGATCCTCGATCACCTGAAGAAGATGGCTGACCGAGCGCGCAAGGCGATCGAGACGCACGACGACCAGGACATCGCCGGCGCCGATGTCGCTCATCAACCGCAGTAGGGCAGGGCGAGCTCTCGATGCACCGGATCCATGTTCCTGAACGACGACGTCACAGCCGGCCGATCGCAGCTCAATCTCCTGCGCTTCCGTCGCTTGTTCGTCCGTCGACACGCGCGCGTAGCCGATTTGCCGGCCCTTTGGTCGTCCGGAGCGTCGATCTTGCGCTTCACGGGCCATTTGCGGCGTCTCTCAGCATAGGAAATGGGCGTTTGTACAAACACCGAAGATATCAACAAACGATCCTTTGTAAACGTCTCTTGATGTCTTTTGAGCATTCTCTACGGCCGTGCAGATGGCGGAAATGCGCGGTTTTCAGGCCTCTCGTGCGTCTGAGGCGTCGGACTGTACAGTCGCCGGCCGAACTTACTATAGTAAGGAGAGACGGCCGCCGGAAAAATCCCCGACAAGTCAAGTTAAATGCCGACTAGCTTGACATTCGCAAATCAGCTACAGCCAAAACAATGGCTTACGAAATCGGCAAATTGCCTCTGGAAACGCTCATAGGCCCGGCCGCAAAGGCGACCGAGAGTTTGGTGCGCCTCGATGAGCGCCTTGCCCAATCGCCGGTGAGCGACGGCTGGATCGAGCGGATGAATTTCCAT
>NZ_RZOS01000671.1:0-2258 GCF_004022605.1 Mesorhizobium sp. M4B.F.Ca.ET.089.01.1.1 | reverse complement strand
ATTCTCGCCGACGAGATCCACCTTTACACCCACATTCAGGGCGCCCAGATCGGCTATGGCCTGCGACGCCTGCTCGCGCGGTGCGCTCTCAATGGCGCGGCGCCTATTGCCGTCGGCATGAGCGCCACCCTCGGCCGTCCTGCCCATGTCTGGCAACAGCTTGTGGGCGGGGGTGAGCCGCTGCTCATTGACCCCCGATCGAACGAGCGCAGACGCAATCCCAAGGGCCGCGAATATTTCTACTTCGTCCAGCCCGAGGTCGAATCGCGTAACCGAGACGTCGCTGGTGCCTCGACTACCATTCAAGCGGCGATGGCGCTCAGCCACAATATGCCTCGTCGTCATGGCGACGAGGGGGGGTTCCGCGGCATCGTCTTCGTCGATTCGATCGATAAGCTGAAGCGCCTCCACGGCAATTATATGGACGCCGAGGAAGGGCAGAACCTCGCGAGCCTCCGCACGCGGCTCTATCCCGATCACCCGGCAACAGGCCAGCCACGGCGGCAATGCTGTGGCGATCCGCTTGGCTGCGACCTCTTCCGTGACGGCGAGTGCTGGATCTTCGCCGCGACCGATCAACGCCAAAGAACGGCCAGTGGGCTCTATGTCGCTGGCAATCCTCTCACCGTGGCACGCTTTCCGGTCTATTCGGGCAGCACGGCCCAGATCGAAACCGAAATACAGCGGAGCGATTTGGTCTTCTCCACTGCCTCGCTCGAGGTCGGCTACGACGATCCTGACATGGCGTTTGTCTACCAGCATTACGCGCCGACCAACCTTGCCAGCTTCGTACAACGCAAGGGCCGGGGTGGGCGCGGCAATGACGACCGGCCGGTCACCGGCGTCACCCTTTCAATCTATTCTTCGCGCGACACTTGGTATTATCGCCGGCCGACCGCGCTTCTCGATAGCCGCGGCTTCGAGGTTCCACTCAACCTTGCCAACCCCATAGTCTCGCGCGGGCAATTGGCGACTCTGATCCTCGATCTCGTTGCGCGGCGCGATGGCCTGGGCCTCCCGGCAGCGCGAGCCGATGGCAGTCCCGATCCTGCGATCGTCACCGAGTTCGCCGAGACCTGTGCCAAGTTGTTCGATGAAGACCCCTTTCTGCGCTTGGGCTACACCGGCGCCGAAGCGTTCCTCACGGATCTTCACGGCCGCTTTGGAGGGTTCAAGGACGACGAGTGGGCGCACGAACGCCGTGCGCGGGTAGCCTGGGTCCCTAAGACTCTGTTCGGCGCGACTGATATGCCCAACGTCGGTATCCGCGTGCCGGTGCACGGCGGGAACCCCATCATCAGGTCCGAGGACATCACGCTCGGTCTTTCCGCTGCCGCGCCCGGGAACGCCACGAGGCGGTGGGGAGCGACCGAGGTCCATTGGCGCGCGCCGCGTCAGGGCGGCGCGCCGTTCCTCAATGCCCAGGAAGAGGCAGACGCGGAGAACATCGAATTAGGCTCGGCGGACGATATCATGGCCGAACTGCCGATCGATGCGCGCGAGGATATCGGCGAATATGCTCTGGCCGGGACGGTACTGCGCCCCACGGCGCTCAGTGTGGACCTAATTGGCTTGCTGCGCGGTGGGGCCTGGACGCCGATCGTCGAATGGGACACGCAATCTTCGACCGCCAAGCTGATCCCGGACAATGTCGATCCAAAGGCTGCGCTCGATATTCGCAGCACCGGCGTGCTACGCGGTTTTCCGACCCTGCGGAGCGATCGTGACGCGGTTTCGGTGGACACCGGCACGCTTGCGCCGATCGTCGCCGAAATCGGCGCTTATGTTGGGAGCAGCACGCGCGGATCCGGCCTCCATATCGCGCGCCTTTACTGGGGTGCCGATGCCGAGGTCCGCATTGTCGATCAGGCCGATGCGATCGGGGTCTCCCAGACTTTCACCGACGCCAAGGGCGAGCAGGCCCAGTTCGTCGGCTACGCCATGGAAAGCGAAGGCGTGAGGTTCTCCCTTCGATCCGATGCGGTTGACCAGTTTCTCGATGCCGAGATGGTGCGACTTGCCGGGGCGCCCGCCGAGCAGCGCTGGCACCGCAACCAGATGCTGCGCTACGTCGTGCAGCGGCGCTCTCGCAACGCTGGGATCAACGGCTATGAGGCGCGCCGTGCCGCTGAGTTGGTGGTCACTGCGGCGGACAATCCGGCGTTATCCGTCGATCTCGCCAAGCTCCTCAAAATGTGGAGCGACACTGCGCTCGGCAATCTCTTTAAGCGGACGTATCGGGAAGCGCTCTCGAGTCA
>NZ_RZOS01000670.1:0-2258 GCF_004022605.1 Mesorhizobium sp. M4B.F.Ca.ET.089.01.1.1 | reverse complement strand
ATCTTTGCTCCTCCACCTCATGCCCGGATCCTTGAGCACGCTTTGCTCTGAACAAAAGGCAGCCGGCATGACCGGATATTTTTCCTCTCCCTTCCCGCGCCGGACATCGGTCGGCGTTTCCGTCGGCGGCGTGGTCGTCGGTGGCGGCGCGCCGGTCGTCGTGCAGTCGATGACCAACACCGACACCGCCGACATCGACCAGACCGTCGCGCAGGTCGCGGCGCTGCACCGCGCCGGCTCGGAGATCGTGCGCATCACCGTCGATCGCGACGAAAGTGCCGCCGCCGTGCCGGCCATCCGCGACCGGCTGGCGCGGCTCGGCATCAATGTGCCGCTGGTCGGCGATTTCCACTATATCGGCCACAAGCTGCTCGCCGATCATCCCGCCTGCGCCGAGGCGCTGGCCAAATACCGCATCAATCCCGGTAATGTCGGCTTCAAGGACAAGAAGGACCGCCAGTTCGCGGCGATCGTCGAGATGGCGATCAAATACGACAAACCGGTGCGCATCGGCGTCAACTGGGGCTCGCTCGACCAGGAGCTGCTGACGCGACTGATGGACGAGAACCAGGCCCAGGGCTTTCCGCTGACCGCGCAGGAGGTGACGCGCGAGGCGATCGTGCAGTCGGCGATCCTGTCGGCCGAAATGGCCGAGGAGATCGGCCTTGGCCGCGACAAGATCATCCTGTCGGCCAAGGTCAGCGGCGTGCAGGACCTGATCGCCGTCTACGCCGAGCTTGCCACCCGCTCCAACCATGCGCTGCATCTCGGCCTGACCGAGGCCGGCATGGGCACCAAGGGCATCGTTGCCTCGTCCGCCGCCATGGGCATCCTTCTGCAGCAAGGCATCGGCGACACCATCCGCATCTCGCTGACGCCGGAGCCGAACGGCGACCGCACCCGCGAGGTGCAGGTGTCGCAGGAACTGCTGCAGACGATGGGCTTTCGCCAGTTCGTGCCGATCGTCGCGGCCTGCCCCGGCTGCGGCCGCACGACGTCCACCGTATTCCAGGAACTGGCCCAGAACATCCAGGCCGACCTGCGCAAGAACATGCCGGTGTGGCGCGAAAAGTATCCCGGCGTGGAAAACCTCAAGGTCGCGGTGATGGGCTGCATCGTCAACGGTCCGGGCGAATCCAAGCATGCCGATATCGGCATTTCGCTGCCCGGAACCGGCGAAACGCCGACGGCTCCGGTGTTCGTCGACGGCAAGAAGGCCGCAACCTTGCGCGGCCCATCGATCGCCCAGGATTTCGAGAAGATGGTCGCCGACTATATCGAGCAGCGGTACGGGCGCGGCAAAGCCGCCGCGGAGTAGATCTGATGCGGCGTTTCCTCAGGGCGACGCTGATCCTGTTGTGTGGGGCAGGCTGGGTGACGATCGCTCAAGCCGATCCGCCGCCGTCCGCCAAGCAGCGGCTCATCGGCAAGGTCTGCAACCTGATCGAGGCGCATGCCGTTGGCAACGGCCTGCCCAAGGACTTCTTCGCCCGGCTGATCTGGAAGGAAAGCCGCTTCGATCCCAATGCGGTGAGCCCGGTCGGCGCCGAGGGCATTGCCCAGTTCATGCCGGGCACGGCCAAGATGCGGGGACTGGCCAACCCCTTCGACATCGAGCAGGCGATCCCCGCCTCGGCGAAATACCTTGCCGAGATGAAGGTCAGCTACGGCAATCTTGGCCTTGCCGCCGCCGCCTACAATGCCGGCGAGAACCGCGTGTCGCGCTGGCTCGGCTCCGGCGGCTTCCTGCCGATGGAGACCGAGAGCTATGTCTTCGATGTCATGGGCGAGCCGGTCGACAAATTCTCGGATAGTTCCTATGCCGGCAAGATCGAGCCGCTCGATGCCAAGGCAAGCTTTGCCGCCGCCTGCCGCAAGCTGCCGGTTATCATGTCGCAGACCGTTGCCATGGCCTCGATCAACGTGAAGCCCTGGGGCGTGCAGGTGGCCGGCAATTTCCGCCGCAGCGCCGCGGTCGGCCAATGGCTGAGGGTCAGGAGCCGTTTCCCGGCGCTGCTTTCCAACCACGATCCGGTGGTCAGCCGGGTGCGTACGCCGATCGGCCGGCGCGGCATCTATGCGGTCCGGATCGGCGCCGACAGCCGGGGCGAGGCGAATGGCATCTGCCAGAAACTGCACGGCGTCGGCGGCGCCTGCCTGGTGGTGCGCAACCGGTAAGGTAGGGCAAGGATTTGGAGAGGTCGGCGGGACAGCGCCCCCCTCTGTCCTGCCGGACATCTCCCCCACGAGGGGGGAGA
>NZ_RZOS01000066.1:0-19511 GCF_004022605.1 Mesorhizobium sp. M4B.F.Ca.ET.089.01.1.1 | reverse complement strand
GGCGAGACCTCGCAGAACCAGCTCGGCACGCTGATCGCGATGGATGCCGCCACCGTGAAGGGCGTCATCGACCGGCTGAAGGCGCGCGGCCTGGTCGAGCTTTCCAAGCACGAGGTCGACAAGCGCCGCCTGCTGGTCAATTTGACGGCGCAGGGCCGCGAGGCGATCGAGCGGCTGATCCCGCTTGCCCGCGCCATCACCGAGGAGACGCTGGCGCCGCTATCGGCCAAGGAAGCCGCCACCTTCATGCGCCTGCTGGCCAAGCTGGCCTAACCGGCAGCGGCGGTTCCTGGATACGAAAAAGCCCGGCGCGAAGCCGGGCTTTTTTCCGGGTCCTGAGATCCGTCCGGGCCGACAACCTTCCTATAGAAGGTTGCGGCTTGATCAGTGATCAAACGCCTTGACGATTTCCTCGGTCATTTTCTTGGCGTCGCCGAGCAGCATCATGGTGCCGTCCTTGTAGAACAGCGTGTTGTCGATGCCGGCATAGCCGGAGCCGAGCGAGCGCTTGACGAACAGGCAGGTGCGGGCCTTGTCGACGTCGAGGATCGGCATGCCGTAGATGGGCGAGGACTTGTCGTCGCGCGCGGACGGGTTGGTGACGTCGTTGGCGCCGATGACATAGGCGACGTCGGCCTGCGCGAATTCGGAGTTGATGTCCTCGAGCTCGAACACCTCGTCATAGGGCACGTTGGCCTCGGCGAGCAGAACGTTCATGTGGCCGGGCATGCGGCCGGCAACCGGATGGATGGCGTACTTGACCTCGACGCCGTTGGCCTTGAGCTTGTCGGCCATCTCGCGCAGCGCATGCTGCGCCTGCGCCACCGCCATGCCGTAGCCGGGCACGATGATGACCTTCTGCGCGTTCATCATCAGATAGGCGGCGTCGTCGGCCGAGCCCTGCTTGACGGTGCGCTCGATGCCGTCGTCGGCAGCTGCCGCCGTCTCGCCGCCGAAGCCGCCGAGGATGACCGAGATGAAGGAGCGGTTCATGCCCTTGCACATGATGTAGGACAGGATCGCGCCCGACGAGCCGACCAGCGCGCCAGTAATGATCAGCGCCAGGTTGCCGAGCGTGAAGCCGAGCGCCGCGGCGGCCCAGCCCGAATAGGAATTCAGCATCGACACCACGACCGGCATGTCGGCGCCGCCGATCGGGATGATGAGCAGCACGCCGAGCACCAGCGACGCGGCGACGATCAGCCAGAACACCAGCTTGGCTTCGGTGGTCACCAGAAGCACGATCAGCACCACCAGCGCGATTCCGAGCGCCGCGTTGATGAAGTGGCGGCCGCCGATCATGATCGGCTTGCCGGACATGCGGCCGTCGAGCTTGAGGAAGGCGATGACCGAGCCGGTGAAGGTGATGGCGCCGATGGCGACGCCAAGGCTCATCTCGATCAGCGCCTGGGCATGGATGTCGCCCGCCGTGCCGATGCCGAAGCTTTCCGGCGCGTAGATCGCGGCGGCCGCCACCATCACGGCGGCAAGGCCGACCAGCGAGTGAAAGGCGGCGACCAGCTGCGGCATCGAGGTCATGGCGATGCGCCGCGCGGTGACCGCGCCGACGCCACCGCCGATGGCAAGACCGAGCACGATCAGGCCGAAGCCGCCGGCCGATGGAATGGCCAGTGCCAGGGTGGTGGCAATGGCGATGCCCATGCCGATCATGCCGTAGAGGTTGCCCTGCCGGCTGGTGGTCGGGTGCGACAGGCCGCGCAGCGCCAGGATGAACAGGATGCCGGAGACCAGATACAGGAAGGAAGCGAAGTTGGCGTTCACGTCACTTGTCCTTCTTCTTGTACATCGCCAGCATGCGCTGGGTGACGAGGAAGCCGCCGAAGATGTTGACGGACACCAGCATCAGCGCGACGAAGCCGAAGCCGGTGGCAAGGCCGGAGGCCGAGATGCCGACGGCAAGCAGCGCGCCGACGACGATGACCGACGAGATGGCGTTGGTGACGGCCATCAGCGGCGTGTGCAGCGCCGGCGTGACCGACCAGACGACATAGTAGCCGACGAAAATCGCCAGCACGAAGATTGCGAAGCGGAAGACGAAGGGGTCGATGGCGCCGCCGGAGAGTGCATGGGCTGCATCACCCGCCGCCTCGGCGCCGGGTGCTGTGGCCAGGTCCTGCACGGCGAGCCTGACGGCGGCGGTTGCCTGGTCGAGCTGGTCGAGGGCTTTCTGCAAGGCGTCCATCACGCGATCCCCTTCGGCTTGGCAGCGGACTTGCTCGTAGCGGTTTTCTTGTCTGCGGTCTTTTTGGGCGCCGTTTTCTTCTCGGAAGCCTCAGCGACCAGGGTCGTGGCGGGCACAGCCGCCGGTTCAACGCGCGGCTGCTGGTCGGCCTTGGCGAAATTGGGGTGCACCACCTGGCCTGCGTCGGTCAGCATGGTCGCCTTGACCAGTTCGTCGTCGCGCTTGATGGCAAGCGTCTTGTTCTCCTTGTCGACAAGCGTCTCGAGGAAGGCGAACAGGTTCTTGGCGTAGAGCAGCGAGGCCGACGCCGCGACGCGGCCCGGCACGTTGAGATGGCCGACGATCTTGACGCCGTTCGCGGTCGTCACGACCTTGCCGGCTTGCGCGCCCTCGACATTGCCGCCGCGCTCGACGGCGAGGTCGACGATCACCGAGCCCGGCTTCATCGAGGCGACCATCGCCGCCGAGACCAGCTTCGGCGCCGGACGGCCGGGGATCAGCGCCGTGGTGATGACGATGTCCTGCTTGGCGATATGCTCGGCGGTCAGCGCCGCCTGCTTGGCCTGGTATTCCTTCGACATTTCCTTGGCATAGCCGCCCGCCGTCTCGGCCGCCTTGAACTCTTCGTCCTCGACCGCCAGGAATTTCGCGCCGAGCGACTGCACCTGTTCCTTCACCGCCGGACGCACGTCGGTGGCGGTGACGACGGCGCCAAGCCGGCGCGCGGTGGCGATCGCCTGCAGGCCGGCGACGCCGACGCCCATGATGAAGGCCTTGGCCGCCGGCACGGTTCCGGCCGCCGTCATCATCATCGGCAGCGCCCGGTCATATTCGGCGGCCGCATCGATCACCGCCTGGTAGCCGGCGAGATTGGCCTGCGAGGACAGCACATCCATCACCTGCGCGCGGGTGATGCGCGGCATGAACTCCATCGAGAAAGCGGTGATGCCGGCCTTGGCCATGGCGGCGACGGCCGCATCGTTGCCGTAGGGATCCATGATGGCGATGACGGCGGCGCCCTGCTTGTAGCCCTTGAGCTCGGCGTCGGTCGGTCGGCGCACCTTGAGCACCACATCGGCCTTCGAGGCATCGGCGGCCTTGCCGATCGCGGCGCCCGCCTTGGCGAATTCCTCGTCGGGGATGCGCGAGCCGGTGCCCGCGCCTTTTTCGACCACCACCTCGAAGCCGAGGCCGGCCAGTCGCTTCACCGTGTCCGGCGAGGCAGCAACGCGCTGCTCGTTCGCATCAAGCTCACGAGGGATGAAAACCGTCTGCCCCACCGCATGATCCTTTCGGCTGGAACCTGTCTGCGCGGGACGCCGGCCGGGGCCTCCGGCGACGTCCGAGGCAAAGGGTTTGGAAAGTCTACCGGAGAATGAAGAAGCCGGCGGCCAGGATCACGGCCCAGAGGATGACCGCCGAGAAGAAGCCGCCCACGAAGAAGCCGAAAGCCATCGAAATCATCACGGCGAGGCAAAAGAGCGAACCGTATTTGGCCAGCGCCAGGAAGCCCGCATAGGTGCGGTCATGCTCGGCATAGTCCATCTTCGCGCCCAGTTCGACAGGACCGGTCGGCGTGTGATCAGCCATAGGAATACCCCTTCGAAGACATCTTGGAGGCACATAGCGAAAAGCTGGACGCAGAGCAATGGCGCTATTGCCGCATCGCCCGGCACAACAGCCTCAAAGGAAAGTTGAAGACCGCGACCCCGACCGGCCCGCTGGCCGTGAAGGGGCGATGACGGCCTTCAGACCTTCAGCCGGCGAGATGCGGGAACAGTCCGAGCAAGCCGGCGATGATCAGATAGAGCGCGACGATGTAGTTCAACAGCCTGGGCATGACCAGGATCAGCACGCCGGCGATCAGCGAGATCAACGGGGTCAGCGTAAGCGCGGAAATGGTCATGTCGGGGTCCTTTCCAAAAGCGGTGATCGCCAATCCGTGGCGATACAATCTGCAGGTGGTGGCTGTCGCCACTTACAACGCCGGCGCGCCCGGAAGGCTCCAGCCGACGCATGTCGCCGAAGAAAATGTCGCGGGTTTCGGCACGGCGACAGGCGCAAAAAAAGCCGCGGGAGTCAGGCCGCCTCGAAATACTTGGCGGTCGGCAGGATGGTCAGCGGCGCCAACTCGCCCCGCTTGGGGCGTTGGAAAAGCATGCGCTGTTCGAACGTCGTGGAGTTGAAGAACGGGAAGCGATCCAGCGTCGCCTGCATGTTCTCGGAGCACTTCGACTGGAACAGATGCACGGGAACGGTCAGGCCGGGATAGTTCCGCGGCGGCACCGCCTGCTCGGATCGGAAGATGCGATGATAGAAGGCGGAATGCTCTTCCTTGATCGCCGTCAGGCAATAGGTCGGCTTGAAATGGCTGCAGGCGACCACCGCGAGCCTCAGCGTCACATAGGGCAGCACCCGCAGGCTGCTCGACCATTCGAGATCGGCGGCGAACCGGCTCGGATCGACGAAGGTCTCGCCGGCCGCCAGGCGCCGCGCCAGCACGTCGCCGAAGACATCGGTGCTGGGCGAAACTGGATGCTTCGCGTTGGCATGGTGAATTCTGATGGTGCTGACCAGCGAGCCGTCGAAGAACACGCCGAAGCGATAGCAATTGGGAAGGTCGTCGAAGCTGTCCTTCACCATGCGGGAAGCATCGGGCTTCACCATGCCGGCGTGAAGGTAGGAATTGTAGCGAAGCC
Source organism: Mesorhizobium sp. M4B.F.Ca.ET.089.01.1.1 (assembly GCF_004022605.1). Classification (NCBI taxonomy): domain Bacteria; kingdom Pseudomonadati; phylum Pseudomonadota; class Alphaproteobacteria; order Hyphomicrobiales; family Phyllobacteriaceae; genus Mesorhizobium; species Mesorhizobium sp. M4B.F.Ca.ET.089.01.1.1. Next base: position 14,609 of record NZ_RZOS01000066.1, on the reverse strand, counting down.
GATAGATTGCCTCGAGGTCTTCGGCGCCGTCGCAAAGGCGATACTCGATGTGCTCCAGAACTTCCATGATGTGATCTGAAAACACCGAGGGACGCTGCTGACCCCTGGCTTTAGCCGCCGCCAGAGGCGTACCCACCAACTGAGCTTCCACTTTGTAAATCCTCGTGCCGCCGCAAGAGGACCATAGCGAACAGGCGAAAGAACCAGAAGCGAAATTCCGAGCTTTTGAGTTTACCCTAAATTAACGTTAACAAATGGTTAAACCCAAAGGATGCGCGGCTTCGGGGCGTTTCGGGGGATATTTCAGGTGGCGGCGAGCTTCGCGGCCGGCCGCAACTCAGCGGCGAAAGGCCAGGTCACGTTGGACATGGTCTCGATGCCCGACGCGCTCAGCGCGGCTCCGAAGAGGAAGCCCTGGACCAGGTCCGGCTTGACCGAATGCAGCAGGATCTTGAGCTGTTCGAAGGTTTCAACGCCTTCGACGGTGACGGTGAGACCGAGGATCCGGGTCAGATCGACGACGCCCTTCAGGAGGTCGAGCGAGCGCGGGTTCTGGGTGACGTCCATCAGGAACGAGCGATCGATCTTGATCTTGTCGAGCGGCAGCTTGTGCAGATAGCTCAGGCTCGAATAGCCGGTGCCGAAGTCGTCGAGGGCGATGCGCACGCCGAGTTGCTTCAGCTCCTCGATGTACTGCCGCGTCAGCGACTTGTCGTCGAGCAGCGCGGTTTCGGTGACCTCGATCTCCAGGCGGCCCGCCGCGAGCCCTGAAGCGGCCAGCGCGTCACGGACCTTCTGGATGACGTCGTGGTTGCGGAAATCCTTGGCGGACAGATTGACCGAGACGCTGGTCTGGTCCGGCCATTTGGCGCACTCGGCGCAGGCCGCCTGCAACACGAAGGTGCTGATCTCGGAGATGATGCCCATCTCCTCGGCCAGCGGGATGAAGATGCTCGGCGAAATCGGCCCGAGATCGGGATGATCCCAACGGCAGAGCGCCTCGCAGCTGGCGATGCGCATCGTGTGCATCGACACGATCGGCTGATAGACAACGCGCAGGCCCTTGCTTTCCACGGCGCTGCGCAGGTCAGCCTTCATCAGCTGGCGGTTGCGGAAGGCGGCGTCCATCGACGCCTCGAACAGCCGCCAGTTGTTCTTGCCGAGCTCCTTGGCCTTGTAGAGCGCAAGGTCGGCCTTGACGATCATGGCATCGACGTCGGTGTCCGCGACCTTGGACAGCACGGCGCCCGCGCTGGCCTGGATGCGCAGCCCGTGACCGGCGACGTCGACTTCACCCTGCAGGTCGGCGAAGATCTGGTCGAGCAGGCCGGTCAGATGGCTCTCGTCCTCGATGCGATCGAAGAAGATCATGAACTCGTCGCCGCCGAAGCGGCTGACGGTGATGCCTTGCCCGGCAACGGCTGCCAGCCGTTCCGCCACGGCGTAGATCAGGCCGTCGCCGACGGGATGGCCGAGCGTGTCGTTGACGCTCTTGAAATCGTCGAGGTCGACCACCGATAGGCCACACAGGCGATCCCGGTCGCCAGAGGCCATCAGTTCCCCGACGAGCTCATGGAAATAGGCGCGATTGGGCAGGCCGGTGAGGTTGTCGTAGCGCGCCATGAAGCGGATCTTTTCCTCCGCCTCGACACGCGCGGTGACGTCCTCGAAGGTGATGACGCCAAGGTCCTGGCTGCCTTCGCGCGCCGAGAATTCGAAGTGCTGGCCGTTGGAGAAGGACACCAGCACCTTGCGGTCGCGCCCCTCGCGCAGCGCGCGCGTCAGCTGCGCCTCGACATAGCGGCAGTCCTTCGGCGCCAGCATGCCGCCGGCAACGCCGCGCATCAGCAGCGAATGGATCGACCGCCCGAGCAGTTGCTCCGGCGATTTCAGCGACATCAGATGGGCGGCCTCGGCATTGCCGACCACCACCTTGCCGTCCGGGCCAAGCATGACCAGGCCATGCGACATGGTGTTGAGGGCGCGGTTGAAGCGCTGCGCGAGCTGCCTTGCCTGCTTATGCCCGACGACGGCCGAGAACAGCACATTGCGGACGTGGTCGGCACTGCCCTTGATGATGAACATGAACGGGATGATCAGCAGGCCGAGCACGACATAGGGGATATCGACCCTGAGAATGAGGGCGGCAGCAATAGGCCCGACGAAGGTCACTGCGAAGATCATGACCATGCGCGGCGAGCCGTAATTTCGGCCAACGACGGTCACCAGGGAGGCCAGCGTTACCGACAACGCGCCGATCTCGGCATAGGAATCCGAGTAGACATAGATGGATATGAAGCAAAAAATCCCCAGCAGCAGCCCTTGCAGGCTACCCTTCAGGATGTACTCGCGCTCCCATTTCGTTGCATCGGCGGCGTCGCGAATCTCGCCGCCCGAGCGATGGAAGCGCCGCAGGCTGAAGTAGCGCCAGACGCCGACGCCGAGCAACGCGCCGGCGAGCGCCAGGAAAACCGGCTGGCCGTTGCGCCAGTAGACCATGAGGCTGACGACGGCGTGGCAGCTCGCGCCGATGACCAGCATGTGCGCGTTGTCGAACAACGAGCGCACAAACTGGATATAAACATCCACAGGGATGTTATCGGTTTTTGTTCTGCCCATTACTGGCGCCCATTGAGCCCCAGCCTTGCCATAGTCCCATTAAAAAATCTTTAGCCTGGGCTGAAACGCCTGGTTTCCGGGCGCTTTTGGGGTCACTCGGCGGCCTGCAGTTCCGACCTTGCCGGCGCTTTCGCCAGGCGCTCCAGCAGCCTCGAACGCTCGCCGACGGCCTTTTCGGCGCTCGCCTGCCTGACGTGGCCGTAGCCGCGGATCAGCGCCGGCACCGAGGCAAGCGCGGTGGCCGCCTCGATTCTGCCAGGCGCCAGCGCGCCGGCGATCAACTCCAGGTCGGCCTCGTACTGTGCCAGGAGCTGCCGCTCCATGCGCCTTTCCGCGCTGTGGCCGAAGATGTCGAAAGCCGTGCCGCGTAAGCCTTTCAGCGCCGCAAGCAGGCGAAACCCCTTCATCATCCAGGGGCCGAAATTCGATTTCCTCGGGCGGCCGTCATTGCCGCGCCGGCCCAGCATCGGCGGCGCCAGATGGAATTCGAGCTTGTCGTAGCTCTGGAACTGTTTCGACAGCTCGGCGGCGAAGGTGCCGTCGGTATAGAGGCGCGCCACCTCGTATTCGTCCTTGATCGCCATCAGCTTGAACAGGTTCCGGGCGGCGGCCTCGGTCACCACCGTCGAGCCAGGCGCCGCCTTGCCCTCGGCCTGGCGCAGCGCGGCGAGCCTTTGGGCATAGCGCTTGCCGTAGGCTGCGTTCTGATAGGCGGTGAGGAAGGCGACGCGGCGGGCGATGATCTCGTCCAGCGTCTCGGCGGGCGCGGCGGCCGCCTTGCCCGGCTGGCTGACCAGGCCGCGCACGAAATCCGGCTCATGCGCGGCGCGGCGGCCCCAGCGGAACGCGGCGACGTTCATCGCCACTGCCTCGCCATTGAGCTCGATGGCCTTCTCGACCGCCTCGGCCGACAGCGGCAGCCCGCCATGCTGGAAGGCGAAGCCGAGCATGAACATGTTGGCGCCGAGCGAGTTGCCGAACAATTGGGTGGCGGTGCGGGTGGCGTCGAAGAAATGCGCCTTGCCGTCGCCTGCGGCAGTCCGGATCGCCTTTTTCAGCCGCTCGACCGGCAGCGAGAAGTCGGCGGAGCGGGTGAATTCGCCGGGCATGATCTCGGCGGTGTTGGCGAGGAAGATCGTATGGCCCTCGCGCACCGCCGCCAGCACCTTCTGCGCGCCCGACACGACCAGGTCGCAGCCGAGCACCAGGTCGGCCTTCCCCGCCGAAACGCGGATGGCGTGGATCTCGTCCGGCGTGCGTGCGATGCGCACATGGGTGAACACCGAGCCGCCCTTCTGGGCGAGGCCGGCCATGTCGATCATGCCGCAGCCCTTGTCCTCGAGATGCGCCGCCATGCCGAGCACGGCGCCGATGGTGACGACGCCGGTGCCGCCGACGCCGTCGATGATCCCGGCCCATCCCTGCGCGCCGAGGGGGAACTCGGCCGGGGTGGGCACGCCATGGAGCGGGTCGGTCCTGCCGGCGATGCCCTCGGCCTTCCTGATCTTGGCGCCGTGCACGGTGACGAAAGACGGGCAGAAGCCGTTGACGCAGGAGAAATCCTTGTTGCAGCTCGACTGGTCGATGCGTCGCTTGCGGCCGAATTCGGTCTCGACCGGCTGGATCGAGACGCAGTTGGATTGCACCCCGCAATCGCCGCAGCCCTCGCACACCAGCTCGTTGATGAAGATGCGTTTGTCGGGGTCGGGGAAGGTCCCGCGCTTGCGGCGGCGGCGCTTCTCGGCGGCGCAGGTCTGGTCGTAGAGAAGCACGGAGATGCCCTTGACCCCGCGCAATTCGCGCTGGACGAGGTCGAGGTCATCGCGGTGATGGATGGTCGCGCCTGCCGGGAAGTCGGCCTTCCCCGCGTATTTGTCCGGCTCGTCGGTGACGATGGCGATGCGCTCGACCCCTTCGGCCCGCACCTGCCTGGCGATCATGTCGACGGTCAGCCCGCCCTCATGCGGCTGGCCGCCGGTCATGGCCACAGCGTCGTTGTAGAGGATCTTGTAGGTGATGTTGGCATCGCTCGACAGCGCGAAGCGGATCGCCAGCGCGCCGGAGTGATTGTAGGTGCCGTCGCCGAGATTCTGGAAGATGTGGTCGCGTTTCGAGAATGGCGCCTGGCCGACCCACTGCGCGCCTTCGCCACCCATCGCGGTGAAGCCGACGGTGTTCCTGTCCATCCACAGAGCCATGAAATGGCAGCCGATGCCGGCGGCGGCCAGCGACCCGTCCGGCACCTTGGTCGAGGAATTGTGCGGGCAGCCGGAGCAGAAGAAGGGCGTACGCGAGCCGATGTCGACTGTATCGGCGAGCATGGCCTGGAACTGGCGCAGTTTCGCCACCCGCGCCGCGATCTCTTGCGACGGGCCGATGGTGCGCAGGATCCGCTCGCCGAGCGCGATCGCGATCTCGTTCGGATCGAGCGCGCCCTTGGCCGGGAACAGCCAGTCGCCGCGCTCGTCCTTCTTGCCGACGATCGCCGGCTGGCTGGCGGTGCCGTAGAGGCTTTCGTGCAGTTGCACCTCGATCAGCGAGCGCTTCTCCTCGACGACGACGATGGTGTCGAGGCCGAGGGCGAAGTCGGCGACATGCTGCAGGTCGAGCGGCCACGGGCAGCCGACCTTGAACAGCCGGATGCCGATGCGGTTGGCCGCCGCCTCGTCGATGCCGATATCCTCCAGCGCCTGGCGTACGTCGAGATAGCTCTTGCCGATGGTGATGACGCCGAGCTTCGGATTGCGGCCGCCGGAATAGATGATGCGGTTCAGCCCGTTGGCGTGGATGAAGGCGGAGGCCGCGTTGCGCTTGTACTCATGCAGCCGCTCCTCCTGGCCGAGCATATCGATCTCGTGGCGGATGTTGAGGCCGCCGGGCGGCATGTCGAACGGCGGCACCACGATGTTCAGCCGCTCCAGCGAGGCGTCGACGGAGGCCGTCGATTCGATGTTGTCCTTGACGCATTTGATCGCCGCCCAGGTGCCGGCGAAGCGCGACATGGCGAAGCCGTAGAGCCCGTAGTCGATGATCTCCTGGACTCCGGCCGGGTTGAGGATCGGCACCATCGTGTCGACGAACAGGAATTCGGTGGCGTGCGCGTTGGTCGACGATTCAGCCATGTGGTCGTCGCCCATCAGGGCAAGCACGCCGCCATGCTTCGACGAGCCGGCGAGGTTGGCGTGCCGGAACACGTCGCCGGAGCGATCGACGCCCGGCCCCTTGCCGTACCAGACCGAAAAGACGCCGTCATGCGTGCCTTCGCCCAGCAATTCGGCCTGCTGCGTGCCCCAGCAGGCGGTGGCGGCAAGCTCTTCGTTGAGGCCGGGCTGGAAGACGATGTCGGACTGCGCCAGCTGCTTCTTGGCCTTCCACAGCTGCATGTCGAGGCCGCCGAGCGGCGAGCCGCGATAGCCGGAGACGAAGCCGGCGGTGTTCAACCCCGCGCGGCGATCGCGCTCGCGCTGCATCAGAAGCATGCGGATGACGGCCTGCGCGCCGGAAAGGAAGATGCGCTCCTTGCCAAGGTCGAACTTGTCGTCGAGCGCGACGTCATGCAGCGTCATCAGGCATTTCCTTCGCGGAGGGCGCACGGAATCGCGCGGCCTACGTCGGAGTGGGACGCCGCAGTCTTTCTCCCCTTGCCGGAGAGGTCAAACGAAATCGCAGGTGCCAGACGACGCGCAACAAACGGTCAAATCGGCGGCGGTTGACGCATGCAACGGCACCGGGGGCGGTTCAGCCGAGCACGAAAATTCCGGCCCCTGAACCTCAGGCGGCCTTCGAGCAATCGGGCTTGGGCTCGCCCGGCAGCTTGCCGTCGACATGGCCGATCATGTCCTTGTTGAGCTCGTAGACCGGCCCGACCACCAGCGGACGGTCCGGCAGCACCGACTGATCCATCGACGAGGTCAGCGTCGTCTCGAAGCTCTGCAGCAGCGTGCCATTGGCGTCTTCGATGCGGATCGAGATCGAATAGGGCTTGTCCTTGACCACGCAGGTGAGCGGCGGACTGGTCAGCGTTATATGCGGCAGCTTGGGCCAGATCTTCTGGTTGACGATGATCGGATCTCCCCCGGCCGGGTTCTGGAAGCTGACCACGGCAACCTGGCCTTCTCCCATCGGCCGCAGCGGGTTGAGGGTGACGACATAGGTGGCGATGCCCAGCCGGTAATTGAACTCGAACAGCTTGCCGGAAATGGCGAACAGCTGCTCCTTGCCGGAATCGCGGCAGGCGCCAAGCACTGCCACCGTCAGCAGAGCGGCGCCGAGAACGATCGAGCGCGAATTTTTCCTAGACATCGGTAGCCTCCCTGGCCGCCGTGCGGCGGCGGTAATAACGGTTTGCCTTTTGCCGGTTGCCGCACACCGCCATGTCGCACCAGAGGCGACTGGAATTGCGGCTGCGGTCGACGAACAGCCAGCTGCAGTTGGGACAGATTCTGAGCCGCGCGACCGTCTCCTCGCGCAGCAGCGACAGCGCCGAGACGGCCAGCGCCGACTCGAAGGCCATCGGTGTCGCCGGGTCGCCGAACGGCTGCCCCGAAGCGCCGATTTCGGTGCGGCTTTGCGCCAGTCCGTCGGCGCAGGCTGCCAGGAAATCGGGCAGGTCGCCGGTGGCGATCGCGCCCTTTGCCACCGCGTTGCGGAACAGGCGGTCGGTGGTCTCGCGGATCGACAACACCACCGGTGCGATCGCCGCGGGCGCCGGCGCTTCCAGCTTGCGACCGCCGAGCTCGCTGGCGCGGAAGCCGCTCGCCGCCTCGGCGAAACGGGCGATCTCGGCCGGATTGTCGAAACGGTCGAAGGTCTTCTCCGGGTCGTTGCGCAGCACGACGGTGTTCGCGGTGTCGAGCGCGAGAATGCCGCCGGTGAAGCGGTGCGGGGTCCAGGATACCGTCATGACAGAAATCTAACCGATAAATCGCGTTTGACAAGTTAGATTCCGAATGCAACCTTCCGCGCAGGGTTGCGAGTTGCCGCTGCCCCTGTTTCGAGCATGTCGTTGCCCCAAAACCGCTAGGCACTTTTGGGCGACATGCTCCGAGGTCTGCGCATGCTCTATTTCTTCCAGCAGGTTCTGAACGGGCTGCATTCGGGCGCGCTCTATGCGCTTCTCGCCTTCGGCTATGTACTGACCAACGGCATCCTGCACCGCACCAACCTCGCCTATGGCGCGGTCTTCGCTTTCTGCGGCCACGCAATGATTCTTGCCGCCGCCTTCGGCTACCAGGCGCTTTGGCTGACGCTCTATGCCTCTGTCGCGCTCGGCGTGCTTGCGGCCTTCCTCTATGCGGCGCTGATCAGCCGCGTCCTGTCGCGCAACGTCTTCGAGCCGCTGGCTGACCGCTCGCCCAACGCCATCGTGGTGACGACGCTGGGCGTATTGCTGGTGCTTTCGGAGTCAAGCCGCATCGCCGCCGACACGCACGACCTGTGGCTGCCGCCGATGCTGGCCGTGCCGGTCGTCTTCGCCGAGCACGACGGCTTCAAGGCGACGCTGACGCTGATCCAGCTGCTCGACTGCGCCGCCGTGCTGGCGGCCATCGCGCTTGCCGCCTGGGCGTTCGCCCGCTCCCGGTTCGGACGCTCCTGGCGCGCCGTCTCTGACGATCCCAGGGCGGCGGCGATGTGCGGCGTCGACGTGCGCTCGGTCTTCCGCCAGGCGGTTCTGCTCGGCGGCTTCTGCGCCGCGCTCGCCGGCGTGCTGGCCGGCATCTACTACGGCAACATCAGCTTCGGCACCGGCCTGGTCTACGGGTTGAAGGTGCTGTTCGTGACGGCGGTCGGCGGCTATCTCTCGCCGCCGCGCGCCGCGCTCGGTGCCGCCGCCTTCGGCATGGCCGAATCGCTGTGGGCCGGCTATTTTCCGCTCGAATGGCGCGATGCCTGGATGTATCTGTTCCTCGTCGCCATGCTGGTGCTGATCGGCGCCGGCCGCGACCAGCAGAAAATCGCCTGACCTATCAGACTTTGGTTGCATCGTGCCCCGCTAGCCGGCGGTTTGCCGGCGTCCCCGTCTCACAACCATGTTGACCGCCCCTCTGCCGTGTTGACCCGCCGTGCCACGCACGGCATACCGTTGGGCCACTGCGGCACGTCGGAAAATAAGGGGAGCCGGCGCGCCTCCGACATTTTGAATTGCGCATCGCGATTTCCGGAAATCGAAACCGATTTTCGGGCCGATGCGCGGAGGGAGGAAATGCATGGCAGGGCTGCTCGCTCTATCCAGAACGATCGACCGTGTGAACGAGTTCATCGGCAGATGGGTGTCGTGGCTGATCCTGCTGGCGATCCTGGTCAGCGCCGGCAACGCGATCATCCGCAAGGTCTTCGACATATCGTCGAACGCGTGGCTTGAATTGCAATGGTATCTGTTCGGCGCCGCCTTCATGCTGGCCGCCGCCTATACGCTGAAGCAGAACGACCATATCCGCATCGACATCGTCTACGGCATGTTCTCGCGTCGGGTACAGCACTGGATCGACCTGCTCGGCCACATGCTGTTCCTGATGCCGTTCGTCACCCTGATGGTGATCTATTTCGTGCCCTATGTGTCGCTGTCCTTCCGCAGTGGCGAAATGTCGACCAATGCCGGCGGGCTGATCGTCTGGCCGGCGAAGGCGATCCTGCTTGTCGGCTTCTTCCTGCTGGCGCTGCAGGGCCTCTCCGAGATCATCAAGAAGATCGCCATCATGCGCGGCGACATGGACGATCCCAATCCGTTCATATCGGCGCATGAGCAGGCCGAACTCGAGGCGAAAGCACTCGCCGAAGAAGCCAAGGCGCTCGCCGGCGAGGTGCGTCCATGATCGAGTTCATCGCCCAGAACATGGCGCCGATCATGTTCGCCTCGCTGATCATCTTCCTTTTGATCGGCTACCCCGTCGCCTTCTCGCTCGCCGCCAACGGCCTTTTGTTCTTTTCTATCGGCGTCCTGCTGTCGCCCTATTCGGGCGGCTCGATAAACCTGGCCTGGCCCCTGCTGCATGCGCTGCCCGACAATTTCTACGGCAGCCGGGTGATGTCGAACGACACGCTGCTGGCGATCCCGTTCTTTACCTTCATGGGCATCGTGCTGGAGCGATCCGGCATGGCCGAGGACCTGCTCGACACGATCGGCCAGCTGTTCGGGCCGATCCGCGGCGGCCTTGCCTATGCCGTCATCTTCGTCGGCGCGCTGCTTGCGGCGACCACCGGTGTCGTGGCGGCGTCCGTCATCGCCATGGGCCTGATCTCGCTGCCGATCATGCTGCGCTACGGCTATGACCGCCGTGTGGCGTCGGGCGTCATCGCGGCGTCGGGCACGCTCGCCCAGATCATCCCGCCGTCGCTGGTGCTGATCGTGCTCGCCGACCAGCTCGGCCGTTCCGTCGGCGACATGTATGCCGGCGCGCTGATCCCCGGCCTCGTGCTCACCGGCATCTACATGCTCTACATCCTGATCATGTCGATCGTCCGGCCGAAATCGATGCCGGCCCTGCCGCTCGAAGCCCGCACCCTCGGCCATGGCGTGGTGTCGCTGATCGTGGCGCTGGCGGTTGCGGTCGCTGTGTCCTACGCCGCCTATCGCTATCTGGCGCCGGCGCATGGCGACAATGCCGACATTCTCGGCGCCTGCGTCGGCGTGATCCTGATCTATGTCGTGGCGATTGCCGACAAGGGCCTGAACATCAACATGATGTCCCGGCTGGCGCAGCAGGTGATCATCGTGCTGATCCCGCCGCTGGCGCTGATCTTCCTGGTCCTCGGCACCATCTTCCTTGGCATCGCCACCCCGACCGAGGGCGGCGCCATGGGCTCCGTCGGCGCATTGATCATGGCGGCGGCAAAGGGGCGGCTGTCGCTGGATGTGATCAAGCAGGCGCTGACCGCGACGACCAGGCTGTCCTCCTTCGTGCTGTTCATCCTGATCGGCGCGCGCGTCTTCTCGCTGACCTTCTACGGCGTCAACGGCCACCTCTGGGTCGAGCATCTGCTCACCTCGCTGCCGGGCGGCGAGGTCGGCTTCCTGATCGGCGTCAACGCGCTGGTCTTCGTGCTTGCCTTCTTCCTCGATTTCTTCGAGCTCGCCTTCATCATCGTGCCGCTGTTGGCGCCCGCCGCCGACAAGCTCGGCATCGACCTGATCTGGTTCGGTGTGCTGCTCGGCGTCAACATGCAGACCTCCTTCATGCATCCGCCCTTCGGCTTCGCGCTGTTCTACCTGCGCTCGGTCGCCGCGCGCGTGCCCTATCTCGACCGCATCACCGGCAAGCAGATCGCGCCGGTCACCACCGGCCAGATCTATTGGGGCGCGGTGCCCTTCGTCTGCATCCAGGTGATCATGATCGGACTCACCATCGCCTTCCCGCAGATGGTGATGCACTACAAGGGCGCGGCGGTTGATCCGGGCACGATCGACATCCAGTTGCCGCAGATGCCGGGCCTGTCGCCGCTCGGCACGCCGCCGGCGGATGGCGCCGCCGCTCCGGCCTCTGGCGGGGCGGCACCGGCAGCGCCGGCCACCGACCTGTCCCAGCCACCGAGCTTCGGCGACACGCCGCCCGCCACGCCGGCGGCACCGGCGCCCGATCTGTCGCAGCCGCCGAACTTCAATTGATGGGGGAGGCCCGACAGTTATGAAAGCGGTTCGCCTCGAGGCTGTCGGCAGCATAGCGCTGCGCGAGGTCGACAAGCCGTCGGCCGGTGCGGACGATCTGCTGGTGCGGATCGAGGCCTGCGGCGTCTGCGGCACCGATCGCCATCTCTTCCACGGCGAGTTTCCTTGCAAGCCGCCGGTAACGCCCGGGCATGAGTTTTCGGGCATCGTCGAGGCGGTCGGGTCGTCGGTGATCGGCTTCTCCGTCGGCGACCGCGTCACCGGCGATCCCAACATCGCCTGCGGACGATGCCTGCATTGCCATGCCGGGCGGGTCAACCTCTGCCGCAATCTCAATGCCATCGGCATTCATCGCGACGGCGGCTTCGCCGATTATGTCGTGATGCCGCAGAAGCAGGCCTTCCTTCTGCCGGCGAGCCTCAAGCCGACGCATGGCGCATTCTGCGAGCCGTTGGCGTGCTGCCTGCACGGCGTCGACCTCGCCGCGATCAAGCCGGGCGGCTCGGTCGTCGTGCTGGGTGGCGGCGTCATCGGCCTGCTCACCGTGCAATTGGCAAGGCTTTCCGGGGCGAATACCATCGTGCTGTCGACACGCCAGGCCTCGCGCCGCGCGCTCGCCGAGGAGCTCGGCGCAACGGCCTCAGTCGACCCAGGCGCCGGCGACGTCATCGACGCCATTGCCGGACCAGACGGGCTGGTGCCGGGCGGTGTCGACGTGGTGTTCGAATGCGCCGGTGTGCGCGATACGGTCGAGCAGTCGTTGCGGCTGGCGAAGGCCGGCGGCACCGTCGTCATCGTCGGCGTCGTGCCGCAAGGCATGCAGGTGGCGTTCGAGCCCTTCGACCTGCTATTTCGCGAATTGAAGGTTCTGGGCTCCTTCCTCAACCCCTACACCCACGGCCGCGCCGCCGGGCTCATCGCCTCGGGCGCGATCGAGGTCGACCGGCTGATATCGAGACAGGTATCGCTCGAGGAGGCGCCGGCGGTGATCGCCAATCCGCCCGCGCCGGGCGAGGTCAAGGTGCTGGTGGTGCCAGGCTGAACAAGGCGCCTGCAAAGCCCAGGGCGATCAATCGCCGAACGCTGCGCCGCCCTCATCCCCTTGCCGGGACCTTCTCCCCGTATAGTGACGGGGAGAAGGGGCTAAATCCCAGCCTACAGCTTGCCCTGGCGCTGCTGGACCATCATGAAGGTGTCGTAATTGTACTCGGCCACCTGGGCCCAGAGATAGTGCTCCTTGCGGAAGCCCTTGATCGACTCCCAGATCTTCTTGAACGGCGCGTTCGAGGCTTCCATCTCGGCGTAGACCTCGTTCGCCTTCTCGAAGCAGGCGGCCATGATCTCCTGGCTGAACGGCTGCAGCTTGGCGCCGCCGGCCACCAGCCGCTTCACCGCCGCCGGATTGAGGAAGTCGTATTTCTGCAGCATGTTGGCGTCGGTTGCCTGCGCCGCGGTCCGCACCAGCGATTTGTAGGACGCCGGCAGCTCTTCATACTTGGCCTTGTTGAACATCAGGTGGACGGTCGGGCCGCCTTCCCACCAGCCGGGATAGTAGTAATAGGGCGCGACCTTGTAGAAGCCGAGCTTCTCGTCGTCATAGGGGCCGACCCATTCCGCGGCGTCGATGGTGCCTTTCTCCAGCGCCGGGTAGATGTCGCCGCCGGCGATCTGCTGCGGCACGACGCCGAGCTTGGCCACGACCTTGCCGGCAAAGCCGCCGATGCGCATCTTCAGGCCGGAGAGGTCGGCGACGGTGTTGATCTGCTTGCGGAACCAGCCGCCCATCTGCACGCCGGTATTGCCGCCCGGCAGGCCGAAAAGCCCCTGCGTGGCGAGGAATTCGTTGAACAGGTCGATGCCGCCGCCATGGTAGTGCCAGGCATTGATGCCGCGCGCGTTGAGCGAGAACGGCACCGCCGCGCCCAGCGCCCATGTCGGGTCCTTGCCCCAGTAGTAGTATGCAACCGTATGGCAGGCCTCGACGGTGCCGGCGGCGGTCGCATCCGCTGCCTGCAGGCCGGGAACCAGCTCGCCGGCGGCGAACACCTGGACCTGGAAATTGCCGTCGGTCGCTTCCGACAGCATCTTGGAGAACACTTCGGCGCCGCCATAGATCGTGTCGAGCGACTTCGGGAAGGACGACGCCAGCCGCCACGTCACCTTCGGATTGGATTGGGCGATTGCCGGAGCGGCAAGCGTGGCCGCCGCCGCCGCGGCGCCGACGCCGGTCACGCCGGCCTTGCGGATGAATGAACGACGATCCATGAAGTTCCTCCCTTTTGGATCAACAGACCAACTTTCAGGGGAATCCTCGATACCCCGCCTCGGCCTGGGCGAGACAATACACGGGCGACAGGTCGAGTCCAGCGCGGCGGCGGCGCCTGGCAGCTGCATTGCCGGGAAATCCGCGGGCCTGGGCAAGAACCTGCAACTATAGTCTAACGGCCAGTGGCGTGGCCCATACGACGCGCCGAAACTTGTCATGGAAAAGCGCCTTGGGATCGCCTATTTTGTAGGCAGAATAGTTCCTTAGCTCTCAACGGAAACCGGATCCAAAATGCAGCAGCCGCTCGTCGCCATCTCGACCGACGTCCGCCAATTCGACAACTACACCTGGCATGCTGCCCCGCAGCAATATCTGGAAGCCGCGCTCGTCGGCGCCGGCGTGTTTCCGCTGCTGGTGCCGTCTTTTGGCGACCGGCTCGACTTCGACGAACTCTTGTCGTCGGTCGACGGGGTCATGGTCACCGGCTCGAAGTCCAATGTGCATCCCTCGCTCTACGGCGGCGATGCCAGCGAGCGGAACGGCCCCTACGATCCGGCCCGCGATTCGACCACGCTGCCGCTGATCCGCAAGGCGATCGAGCGCGGTGTGCCGCTGCTCGCCATCTGCCGCGGCATCCAGGAGCTGAACGTGGCGCTGGGCGGAACGCTGGGCACCGAGATCCAGGAGCGTGAGGGATCGCTCGACCACCGCGCGCCGGTGAGCGACAATCAGGATGAGCGCTTCGCCATCCACCAGACGATTTCGATCAAGCCGGGCAGCTGCCTCGCCGGCGTCTTCGGCGCGGGCGAGATCAAGGTCAATTCACTGCATCGGCAGGGGATCGACCGGCTCGGGTCGAAACTGCAGGTCGAGGCGCTCGCCGCCGACGGGACGGTCGAGGCGGTGTCGGTTCGCGACGCCCGCGCGTTCGCGGTCGGCGTTCAGTGGCATCCCGAATATTGGGTCAAGTCGGACGACAACTCGGCCAGGATTTTCCGCGCCTTCGGCGATGCCGTGCGCCTGCATGCGGCGGCGAAAGCCGGCGTCCGCGCGGCGGCGGAGTAGGTCTGCCCAACCTCAATCGTGGTTCAGCGCCAGAAGCGGCGTGACCGGCGCGTAGGA
>NZ_RZOS01000669.1:0-2263 GCF_004022605.1 Mesorhizobium sp. M4B.F.Ca.ET.089.01.1.1 | reverse complement strand
GACGTCGAGTATGCCGCGATCCTCGACCGTGGTGGCGCCCCGCCGGTCAAAACGTGCGACTTCGGCCGGAACGTTCTGATAGGGCATGATCGAGGCGCCCTCGAAGGTGCCGTCAGTGTCCTCGTTCCACAACAGCACCGCATCGACGCCCATGGCCGCCGCGCAATCGGCCATCGCCGGCCACAGGCTGGTGTGGATGTAGAGGTAAGGCAGGCCCTCGTCGTCGCAATGCAGGTCGAGCACGATGTCATGGCCGAGCGAGAGTTGCAGCAGTCGCGACTTCAGCCGCTGGTCGGGTGTGGCAAGAGTCGTATCGGGCAAAAGCGCGGTGTCAGGCGCGGCAAGCAGCGGGAAGCCGCGGTTGAAATTGGTGCGCGTGCCAAGATGGAAGCGGCCCTGATGCTCGCCGAAATGGTACTGCGCGCGGCCGATCGGGTTGGCCCAGGGCACGATGGTGATGGCGCCCCTGATGCGGCCCTCGGCTTCGGCCCTGGCGAGCATCGGCATCAGCGCGTCGATGGCGACCACGCCCGGCAGTTCGCCGGCATGGAGTGCCGCCTGCAGATAGGCCGAAGGCGCCGCCTTGTCCGTCCCCTCGAAGCGGAGGACCGGGATTTCGTAGGAAACACCCTCGCTGTCGCCGGCGATGCGTTCGATCGATCTGTGCATGGAGGCCTCCGGGAAAGAGGCGAACCCATGCACTTTTGCGATTGCGCTGTCGATTGGTCCAGGCCGAGGCGCTATGGGCGCAAACCACGCCGATGGCGACACTAGGCCAGCGGCTTCAGCTCCTGGGCTATGGTCGGCAGAAGCTCGGAGACGTTGGGGTGGATGTGCATGGCACGCGCCAGCGTCGATATCGGCGCCTTGGAATACATCAGGTCGAGCACCGAGTGGATCACCTCGTCGCCGCCCGGACCAAGCACCGAGCAGCCGAGGATCTCGCCGGTGTCGGCGTCGGCCAGGATCTTCATGAAGCCCTGCGTCTCGCCTTTTTCCACGGCGCGGCCGACGCGGGTCATCGGCCGCTGGCCGACCAGCGCGCGGCGGCCGGATTTCCTCACCGCGGCCTCGGTCATGCCGCAGCGGCCGAGCGGCGGATCGATGTAGAGCGCATAGGCCTCGATGCGGTCGCTGACCTTGCGCGGATCGTTGTCGAGCAGGTTGGCGGCGACGATCTCGAAGTCGTTGTAGGAGGTGTGGGTGAAGGCGCCCTTGCCGTTGCAGTCGCCCATCGCCCAGATGCCGGGCACGGTGGTCCGCAACTGGTCGTCGACGACGACGTAGCCGCGCCTGTCGACCTCGACGCCGGCCTTGTCGAGGCCGAGATCGTCGGTGTTGGGGTTGCGGCCGAGCGCCAGCAGCACATGCGAACCGACGGCGGGCGGCTTGCCGGCGGCGAAGGTGACGGCGACATCGCTGCCCTGCTTGGCAAAACTGATGTCTTCGGCGCCGAGATGCACCGTGATGCCTTCGTTCTGGAGGATCGACAGGATGGCAGCCGAGACGTCCTCGTCCTCGCGGCCGGTCAGCCGCGGGCTCTTTTCGATCACCGTCACCTCGGAGCCGAAGCGGCGGAACATCTGCGCGAATTCGAGCGAGATGTAGCTGCCGCCGACGACGACGAGATGGCGGGGCAGCACGTCGAGATCCATCATCGAGGAATTGGTGAGGTAAGGCACCTCCTCGACGCCGGGCAGGTCGGGAACGGCGGCGCGGCCGCCGGTGTTGAGGAAGATCTTCGGCGCGGTCAGCAGCTCGTCGCCGACGCGCACGGTGTTGGCGGACTCGAAACGCGCATGGCCGCGGTAGAGCGTGCATTTCTCCATGCCCGCGATCCAGGTTTCCAGCCCCGTGCGGGAAGCGCCCGACACCTTGTCCTTGCGCGCCTTGATCGCTTTGTAGTTGACGCCCACCGGGCCGGATAAGGTCACGCCATAGTCGGCGGCGCGGCGGGCGAGATGGGCGGCGTAGGCGCTCGCCACCATCGTCTTGGTCGGGATGCAGCCGGTGTTGACGCAGGTGCCGCCGACGAGCTTGCGCTCGACCAGCGCCACGCTCATGCCGGCCGCGTTCAGCCGGCCGGCGAGCGGCGTGCCGGCCTGGCCGGCGCCGATGATGATGGCGTCGAAGGTTTTTGCCGTCATGCCACGGCCGCCACGATCAGCAGGCCGCCGATGATCGCGACGGCGTCCTCGATGAAGGCGGCGGGCGGGTCCTTGCCCAAAGCAGCCGCCCACCGGCCGCGGGAACCGGCCGCGCC
>NZ_RZOS01000668.1:0-2275 GCF_004022605.1 Mesorhizobium sp. M4B.F.Ca.ET.089.01.1.1 | reverse complement strand
TCGCCACCGTTTTCGCCAATCGCCGACGTTGCAGGACAGGGACCGCCGCCAAAGCTGTCGATCTCCCCCCTTGCGGGGGAGATGGCCGGCAGGCCAGAGGGGGGTGTGACGGAGCGCGACTGCGGGTCAAAAAACTACTCAAACCTGTCCGGCAAATGATGCTCTTCCGCGAGGTCGGAGAAGCGGGTGAATTCGCCGTGGAAGGCGAGGCTGACCGAGCCGGTCGGGCCGTGGCGCTGCTTGGCCACGATCACCTCGGCCTTGCCGCGCATCTCGTTCATCTCGGCTTCCCACTTGATGTACTCGTCGGTGCCGAGCTTCGGCTCGCGGTTCTTGAGGTAGTACTCCTCGCGATAGACGAACAGCACCACGTCGGCGTCCTGCTCGATGGAGCCGGATTCGCGCAGGTCCGAGAGCTGCGGACGCTTGTCGTCGCGGCTTTCGACCTGACGCGACAGCTGCGACAGCGCGATGATCGGCACGCCGAGCTCCTTGGCCAGCGCCTTGAGGCCGGTGGTGATCTCGGTGATTTCCTGCACACGGTTCTGCGAGGCCTTGGCGCTGGAGCCCTGCATCAGCTGGATATAGTCGATGACGATGAGGTCGAGGCCGCGCTGGCGCTTCAGGCGGCGCGCGCGGGCGGAAAGCTGGGCGATCGAGATGCCGCCGGTCTGGTCGATGAACAGCGGGATCTTCTGCATGGTCTGCGAGCAGGCGACCAGCTTTTCGAAATCCATCTCCGAGATCTCGCCGCGGCGGATCTTCGACGACGAGATCTCGGTCTGCTCGGAGATGATGCGGGTGGCGAGCTGCTCCGACGACATTTCGAGCGAGAAGAAGCCGACGACGCCGCCATTGGCGGCCTTGAACGAGCCGTCGGCCTGCTGCGCAGGCACATAGGCCTCGGCGATGTTGAAGGCGATGTTGGTGGCGAGCGACGTCTTGCCCATGCCTGGGCGGCCGGCAAGCACGATCAGGTCGGAAGGCTGCAGGCCGCCCATGCGGCGGTCGAGGTCGCGCAGGCCGGTGGCGATGCCGGACAGGCCGCCGTCGCGCATATAGGCGGCGTTGGCCATGTCGACGGCGGTCTTGACCGCGTCGGTGAAGCTCTCGAAGCCGCCGTCGTAGCGGCCGGTCTCGGCCAGCTCGAACAGCCGCCGCTCGGCGTCCTCGATCTGGTCGGACGGCGACATGTCGACCGGGGCGTCATAGGCGATGTTGACCATGTCCTCGCCGACGGTGATCAGCGCGCGGCGCGTGGCGAGGTCGTAGATGGCGCGGCCATAGTCGGTGGCGTTGACGACGGTGACGGCCTCGACGGCGAGCCGCACGACATATTGCGCCACCGTCATGTCGCCGACCTTTTCGTCCGCCGGCAGGAAGGTCTTCAGCGTGATCGGGGTCGCGATCTTGCCCATGCGGATGAGCTCGGCCGCCACCTCGAATATCCGGCGGTGCAGCGGCTCGTGGAAATGCGCCGGCTTGAGGAAGTCGGAGACCCGGTAGAAGGCGTCGTTGTTGACGAGGATGGCGCCGAGCAGCGCCTGCTCGGCCTCGATATTGTTCGGTGCCTCGCGATAGAGCGGTTGCTCCGCCACGCCGAATTTGCGCGCTGCCTCAGCCATGATATCCCCGATTTCGATCCCGACTTCTCGATAGCAAGAACGAGATGAGTCGGTGCTGACCTTTCTGCATCACCCGAAGGCCAATCAGCCTTGATGCCCGCTGTTCACAGGAACGGCAAACCGTCCACAGGACAGAATTCCCGTGCCCCGATTCCGGTTGACTCGGCAAGGTCGCGATTCTACGCGAAGCTGTAGAACAAATAAAGAACAAATTGTCATTCAAATATCCAGCGGGTCGCCCCAGTCCAGCCGTCGCGCGATCCTGAACGCGTCGCCGTCGCGCTTGCTGAACAGCGTCTCGCCGGCACTGCCGTCGGGCACGCAAAGCTTGAGCAGCACCTTGCCGGAGCCGGCTTTCGGCGGCGCGATCACGCGCGCCGGGCGCGCCGGCGCCGGCTGCCGCGAGGCAGCGATGTAGATGAATTTCTCGTCCTCCCAGGGGACGTCGGCGTCCTTGGAGAGGCGATGCAGGCGCGAGCGCGCGACGCGGCGCGAGAAATGGCACCAGTCGGGCGGGACGAGCGGGCAGGGCGCCTCGTGCGGGCAGGGTGCCAGCACATGCGCGCCGGCCTCGATCAATTGCCGGCGGACGGCAAGGATGCGCTGCCAGCCGGCCGGCGTTCCCGGCTCGACGATCAGCAGCGTGCCGG
>NZ_RZOS01000667.1:0-2290 GCF_004022605.1 Mesorhizobium sp. M4B.F.Ca.ET.089.01.1.1 | reverse complement strand
ACAGAGTCTGAACACCAAGGAGCTGCAAATTTCATGCGCGGCGAAAGCGGCATTGCCTTTTCCATGCCCGGCGGCGACGTCTCGGGAACGGCCAGGTCACGTCCTGTGGATCTCGCCCATCTTTCGCGCCAGACGATGGGCGATCGCGCCCTCGAGCAGGAGGTGCTGGCGCTGTTCGTGCAGCAGGCGCTCAGCGTGCGCGACAAGATCCTCGAAGCCGACGTCAAGGAGCGCTTGCTGCTGGCGCATGGGCTCAAAGGCTCGGCGCGCGGGGTGGGAGCGTTTGCAATCGCCGATTGTGCCGCGGCCATCGAAGGCCAGCCCGAGGACGCCAAGACCCTGAACCGGCTCGGCGTCCTGATCGAGGAAGTGCGCGAGTTCATCGCCGCCATCGGCCGCTAGTTCCAAAAAAACGTCACGGCGCGGCGCTTTCGCGCCGCAGTTGACTTGTTCGCCGGAGTGATTATCTCGGCTGGAACTCCCCTTCAGGTGACAAATGACCAAGCTGACCTTCATTGCCAATGACGGCACACAGTTCGACATGGATGCCGAAAACGGCTCGACCGTCATGGAGAACGCCATCCGCAACGCCGTGCCCGGAATAGAGGCCGAATGCGGCGGCGCCTGCGCCTGCGCGACCTGCCATGTCTATGTCGACGAGGCCTGGACGGCCGAGGTCGGCGAGCCGGAGGCGATGGAGGAGGACATGCTGGACTTCGCCTACGACGTCCAGCCGAATTCGCGCCTGTCCTGCCAGATCAAGGTGCGCGACGCCCTCGACGGGCTGGTCGTGCGCGTTCCCGCCCGCCAGGGCTGAGTTCACGCTTCGGCTATTTTTGCCGCCGCCGCTTGGCAGCGGGCCTTTGCTCATGCAGTCTCGCGCCGTTTGGCAGCGAGGCGCATTGCATGAGCGACACGATCAAGACGGACGTACTCATCGTCGGGGCAGGGCCGGTCGGCCTGTTCGCCGTGTTCGAGCTTGGCCTCTTCGACATGAAGTGCCATCTGATCGACATCCTCGACCGGCCCGGCGGCCAGTGCGCCGAACTCTATCCGGAAAAGCCGATCTACGACATTCCCGGCTGGCCGTTGATCACCGCCCAGGGCCTGGTCGACAAGCTGCTCGAGCAGATCCACCCGTTCAAGCCGGAATTCACCTACAACCGCATGGTCTCCAGCCTGGAGAAGCTGGAGGACGGCAGCTTCCGCGTCACCACCGACGAGAACGAGGTGTTCGAGGCCAAGGTGGTGGTGATCGCCGCCGGCGGCGGCTCGTTCCAGCCCAAGCGGCCGCCCATTCCGGGCATCGAAGCCTATGAAGGCAACAGCGTCTTCTATTCGGTGCGCCGCATGGAGGATTTCCGCGGCCACGACCTCGTCATCGTTGGCGGCGGCGATTCGGCGCTCGACTGGACGCTGAACCTGCAGCCGGTGGCAAAGAGCGTAACGCTGGTCCATCGCCGTCCGGAGTTCCGCGCGGCACCCGACAGCGTCAACAAAATGTACGCCATGCAGGAGATGAAGCAGCTGGATTTCCAGGTCGGCCAGGTGAGCGGCCTGAGCGGCGCCGACGGCCGGCTTTCATCCGCGACCATCAAGGGGCCGGACGGCGACATCGAGGTGCCATGCACCCGCATGCTGCCCTTCTTCGGCCTGACCATGAAGCTCGGTCCGATCGCCGAATGGGGGCTCAACCTGCATGAGAACGTGATCCCGGTCGACACCGAGAAGTTCCAGACCTCGGTTACCGGCATCTTCGCCGTCGGCGACATCAACTGGTATCCCGGCAAGCTGAAGCTGATCCTGTCGGGTTTCCATGAGGTCGCGTTGATGGCGCAGGCCGCCAAGCGCATCGTCAGCCCCGGCGAGCGCATCGTCTTCCAGTACACCACCTCGTCGACCAGCCTGCAGAAGAAGCTCGGCGTCCACGATTGAGGCGCGTGCTAGTCGGCCAGCACCGGAGCCGCGGTCTCGGGATGGCCGCGAAGCGCCTTCTCCGGCATCAGTCCGAGCGCGGCAAGCGCCATCAGCAGGATTGCCGCAGCGACGAGGAAGATCATCGTGAACGCTTCGGCAGAGGCTGCGGCGCCAGCTGAATGCGCGCCTTCGCCGGCCAGTGGCAGGCCATAGCCCAGCGCGACCGCGCCCAGGATCGCCACGCCCAGTGCGCTGCCCAAAGAGCGAAGGAAGGTGAGCACGCCGGTGGCGACGCCGAGATGCGCCTGATCGACGGCATTCTGGACCGAGACGGTGGCCACCGGAAACGTCGTTCCGCTGCCGAGGCCGACAC
>NZ_RZOS01000666.1:0-2291 GCF_004022605.1 Mesorhizobium sp. M4B.F.Ca.ET.089.01.1.1 | reverse complement strand
GAGAAGACACTGATCCAGTCGCGCTGCTGCGCGGCCTCGCCCTGTTTTTCCGGCGACCCGACCCATGTCGCGGCGCCCGCCGACGCCAAGGCCGAGGTGATGCAGGACGACACCGGCTCGTTCCTGCGCATCCGCTCCGGCGCTTCCGGTTCGGCGATCGCCTTCGACGTCGGCCAGGGCGTGCTGGAAAAGCTCGTCGGCAAGCATGCCATGTTCGACATCGTCGCCCGCTCGGAAGAGGGCAAGGAGACGCAGATCTCGGTCGACTGCAATTTCGGCGAGCTCGGCGATTGCGGCCGCAAGCGCTATGCGGTCGGTCACGAGCGCAACGAATATCTGTTCGACGTGCAGTTCCCGGACAAGCAGCCGGGCGCGGCCGGCACCATTGCCATCAACTCCGACTTCGACAAGCAGGGCAAGTCGGTCGATATCTACGAGGTCCGCGTCTCGATCGCGCAGTAGCGTCGGATTTGCTAATCCAGCAGCGCCTGCAGCGTCTCGATGCGGTCCGCCTCGGCCGCCGGCTTGTCCCAGCGCAGCCGTGAAATACGCGGAAAACGCATGGCGACGCCCGATTTGTGCCGGGTCGAGCGGTTGAGCCCCTCGAACGCCACCTCCAGCACCAGGCCGTTGTCGCGGTCGGCGCGAACCGAGCGCACCGGGCCGAAGCGCTCGACAGTGTTGTCGCGGACATATTTGTCGATCTGCTTCAGCTCCTCGTCGGTGAAGCCGAAATAGGCCTTGCCGACCGGCACCAGCTCTTCCGCGCCTTCCGGGCCCGACCAGACGCCGAAGGTGTAATCGGAGTAGAAACTCGAGCGCTTGCCATGGCCGCGCTGCGCGTACATCAGCACCGCGTCGACCGTGTGCGGATCGCGCTTCCATTTGAACCACGGACCCTTCGGCCGGCCGGCGAGATAGGGCGAATCCCAGCGCTTCAGCATCACCCCTTCGATGATCGGATGCGGCGGCGCCTGGCGAAGCTCCTCCAGCGCCTGCCAGTCGGGGAATTCGACCAGCGGCGAGAGGTCGAAGCGGCCTGGATCGAGCGTGCCGATGAAGGCCGCGAGCCGAGCCCGTCTTTCGCGGAAAGGCAGCGCGCGCAAATCCTCGCCGCCAATCAGCAGTCCGTCGTAGCAACGCATGAAGGCCGGGTATTGCTGCTGGATCTTCGGTGACACGCTCTTGCGGTTCAGCCGCTGCTGCAGGTCGGAAAAGGTACCCGTCGCTTCACGCGGATCGCCGACCAGCAATTCGCCGTCGAGCGCTGCCTCGAAATCCATCGCCGAGGCGAGGTCGGGAAAGGCGCCGGAGACGTCGTCGCCGGTGCGCGAATAGAGCCGGCGGATGCCGCCTTCGCACACCGCTTGGACGCGGATGCCGTCCCATTTCCATTCGGCCGCGTAGTCGGCCGGATCGAGCTTTTCGAGATCGCCGTCGCCGACCGGATTGGCCAGCATCACCGGACTGAACAGCGCCAGCGCGGTCCGTTCGGGCTTGGCGGCCTTGCCCTCCAGCCAGGCGAACAGCGAGATGTAGGGCGGCGTCAGCCCGTGCCACAGCTCCTCAATTTCGGTGACGTCGACCTGGCCGAGATCGGCCAGCGCCTGCTTGGCAAGCCGCGCCGAAACGCCGATGCGCAGGCCGCCGGTGACCAGCTTGATGATGGCGAAGCGCGCCGAGATGCTGGCGCTGTCGAGCAGCCTCGCCAGCACCTTCGGCCCGTCGGAGCGGCTCGCCGCCTGCAGCTTGCCCACCACCTCGGCCAGCGTCGGCGCGTGGTTCGGGATGTTTCCGGGCGCTTGCGGCCAGACCAGCGACACCGTCTCGGCGAGGTCGCCGACATAGTCGTAGGAATAGCCGAACAGCACCGGGTCCATGCGCTCGACCACCAGCGCCCGCAGCATCGCCGGCTTCACCGCCGCGATCGACAGGTCCCCGGTGATCGCTGCCAGCGCCAGCCCGCGGTCCGGGTCTTCGACGCTGCGGAAATAGTCGGTCAGCAGCGTCAGCTTGCCGTTGCGCGACGGCGTCAGCACGAGGCGGTCGAGGAGCTCGGCGAAGCGGTTCATGGCTGGGCGCTCTGCGCAAATTGCGAAAGCTGGCGCGAGGCCCCCCTCTCTGGCCTGCCGGCCATCTCCCCCTCGAGGGGGGAGATCGGATGTCGCGCCGGCTTTCGCCAATCTCCAGCGCCGCGAGGGATGCGTCGGCATCGAAACTGCCAATCTCCCCCCTTGAGGGGGAGATGTCCGGCAGGACAGAGAGGGGGGCCGTAGGGCGCTGCGATGGCG
>NZ_RZOS01000665.1:0-2291 GCF_004022605.1 Mesorhizobium sp. M4B.F.Ca.ET.089.01.1.1 | reverse complement strand
CTCGTCCGACACCATGACGCCATGCGCGTCGATTGCCGTGTTGAAGAAGAAGTTGATCGCCATCCAGCCGGCGCGGGGCGCGACGCCCTTGTCCGAAAGCGCCTTGTTGAAATTCTCCGAGCAGTTGGTGTGCCCGGGATAACCAATGTCGTCGTAATATTTGGCGGCACAGGCGAGCGCGAAGGCGTCGTGCCGCCCGCAAGTGTCCTGCACCACCTCGACCAGCGGCTCCATGTCCTGGTCGTAATATTTCGAATGCAGGCCGGGCATCGGATAGGCGGCGCCCATCAGCGTGCGCGTCGTCGTCACGTCGAGCGGCAGGTCGCGGCCCTTGTCCAGCTTGCGCGCCGAGAAGCACTGGAAGTCGGTGCACTGGCGGCCGTCGACATCGATGATCTGCAGATAGTCGCCGGCCTTGACGAAATAGGCTTCGGCAGTCGCCGAATGGACCCTGAGATCGAGCACCGGATCGGCGAGCGGATCGGCAAGCCCGGACTTCGCCTTCAGCCGGATCGTCGCGCGGCGCACGATGACGGTGAGCGGCGTCGCGGTGTCGTGGCCGTCGACCAGCATCGGCCCGCCGGGCGCCGCGATCAGCAGCGCGCCATCGCGCTGCACGGCGAAGCCTTGCTCGGTGCCGGCGGGCGTCGCGCCGCCGAAGACGCGCACGGCCTTCGGTTGCTCAAGCTGAACTTGGCGGCGTTGCAGGCCGAGACGCAGCGCCGACAAGCTGTCGTCGCCATCCGCCAGCAGCGCCTTGATGCCTGCGGCGTTGCTGTTTGCGGCCTCGCCGAAAATGCCGGGATCGGTGACGCCGTCCTTGCCCCAGGCCAACAGCTCGCAGGCCTGTCCGCCTTCGACGTTGCGCACGCTCACCGTATCGCCGGCCTCGACGTCGATCAGCACCGCGCCATTGCCCTGCACGGTGTAGCGCTCCATGCCGGGCGGTAGCGCGATCTGGCCAGGCCTGAGGATCAGGCTCGGCCGGGGCGGCCCGGAGGCGACGGCAGGGTAGGGCGACTGGCTCATCTCGACCCTATGTTTCGAGCAACAAGTTTGCCTGTGTGTGAAATTAGTTTAGCAGCAAGAATAGCAGCGGGGTTGGATTTGGCAAGGTGGAGATGGCGCCGGCTCCTCCTTCTCCCCCTGTGGGAGAAGGTGTCGCCGAAGGCGACGGATGAGGGGTGCGCGAAGGAACGCCAGCGTCTCACTCCGTCGCGCACCCTCATCCGTCTCGGGCGCTAACGCGCCGATCCAGCTTCTCCCACAGGGGGAGAGGCGCGCACATGCGCTACGCCGGTTCCTCGGAATGGCCGATCGTAACGCCATACTCCGCGGCCGAATCGAGAATGCTGTGCCAGAGACTTTCGGCGAAGGTCGAAAACACCAGCAGGTTGAACACCGCCTGTCCGCCGCGATCACCGCCCCGCCACAGCGTGACGCTGGTGTGATCCACCGAGGTCGCAGCAGCGGAGCCAATCGCAAACACATCGGGATGCAGATCGATCGACGACAGCTTGGCGAGCATCGCGCGCGCTCTCTGCCCGGATACGCTGATCAACGCCCGCGCATGCGACTGGTCCGAAAGCGATGCCGATCCGGCAAAGACCGAGGCAAGCGCCTCAATCCCGTGCCTGCCGCCTTTCGACAGCACGAAAAACTGATCCGGTCCGGACCAGATCAGCGTCGCGTCGGCGGTGCCGACCGCCTTCGGCGTTTCCGGCGCGGCGACACCGAAGCGGGCCTTCGCCGCCGCGGCCATCTCGGCCGCCTTGCCGCGGCGCGCCATCACCTGGACGAGGTCGAAATTGCGGATCTCGGTCAGCGACACGCCGGCTTCACCCCGCGCGCCATACGGCCCGGTGACGAGGATGCGGTCGAGCGGGCTGCGGATATCCCAGGAAAACTCAGCCACGCTGGCGCCCTCCTTCCGGATCGTAGAAGACGGGATTGCAGAGCTCGACATCGTACTCCTCGCCACGCAGCGGGTCGTGCGCGCGCACGATCTCGCCGATGCGCTCGCGGCCGCGTTCGACCAGCCCGAGCCCGATCCACTGGTCGAGTGTCGGCGAGAAGCAGACCGAGGTGACATAGCCCTGGTCGTTGCCGGGGCCGGGGATCTCGCCCTTCGGAATGACATGCGCGCCGGAGCGCAGCCGCCGCGCCTTGTCGGTGGGCTTGACGCCGACGACCACCTGCCGGTCCGGCGCAACCAGCGCCTCGCGGCCGGCCATGACGCGGCCGATAAAATCCTTCTTGGTCGACATCATCTTGCCGAGGCCGAGATCGGC
>NZ_RZOS01000664.1:0-2316 GCF_004022605.1 Mesorhizobium sp. M4B.F.Ca.ET.089.01.1.1 | reverse complement strand
CAGCACGCGCTCGTCCGGCCAGGAAGCGCGAAAGACGACCGCGACCGGACATTCGGAGCCGTAGTGCGGTGTCAGTTCGGCAACGATGCGGTCGATGGCGTGGATGGCGAGGTGGATGGCGAGCGTGGCGCCGGTGCGGCCGAAGCCGGCCAGCGTTTCACCCGGCGGCATCTTCGAGGCGCGGCCTGAGACGCGCGTGAGCACCAGGCTCTGCGCCAGTTCGGGAATGGTGAGCTCGCGCCGCAGCGCGGCAGCCGCTGCCGCAAAGGAGGGCACGCCCGGCGTCAGCGTGTAGGGGATGCCGTGCTTCTCCAGACGCCTGATCTGCTCGGCCACCGCGCTCCACACCGAAAGGTCGCCGGAATGCAGGCGTGCGACATCGTCGCCGGCCCTGTGGGCGGCGACATATTCGGCCTCGATCTCGTCGAGCGACATCGGCGCGGTGTCGATCAGCTTTGTCCCCGGCGCGCAATGTTCGAGCAGTTCGGGCGCAACAATGGAGCCGGCATAGAGGCACACAGGGCAGGAGGCCAGCAGCCGGCTGCCGCGCAGAGTGATGAGGTCGGCCGCGCCCGGTCCGGCGCCGATGAAATGAACGGTCATGCGGCATCTCCGCCGAGCGCGATGGCGCAGGTGACAGGACCGAGCACCGTGCGCGGCCCGAGCAGTTTCGCGCCCTTGCCGGCAGCGGCGAGCGCGGAGGCCTCCGAAACCGACGGCGTGCCGGCCTTCGACTGCGAGAGAATGGAGTGGCTGAGCACGCCGGACGATACGGCTCGCATGGCATCGTTCGAGACGACGATCACAGGCAAAGCGAGGTCGCTGCCGGCGAGGAAGATCGCTTCCTCGTCGCGTTTGATTTCACCGGTCGCCAGGGCCGAAAGCGCCGTCATTGCCAATCCATGCGCTTCGAGCGCAGTCTCGACGGCGGCGCGCACGTCGCTCGCCGTCACGCCCTTCCGGCTGCCGATGCCCGCGACCATCATGGCTTCACCCAGCTCCACTGTGTGACCGGCATGGCCGGCCGCCAGGCTTGCATCGAGCCGACGGGCGAGGCCCGGGAGATGGCGATGCGGATGAGATCGCCGCCGTGCTTGTTATGCTGGGCGAGGAGCAATCCCTCCATCTCCAGCGTCACGGCATTGGCGACGAGGCGGCCGCCCGTCCGCAAAGCCATGATGGCTTTCTCCAGCACGCCGGCGTCGCTGCCGCCGCCGCCGATGAAGATGGCGTCCGGCGCCTCCAGTCTGGCGAACGCCTTGGGCGCCGGGCCCTCGATCACGACAAGACCGGGCACGCCGCAATGCGAGGCGTTACGGCGGATGCGGGCGGCGCGCTCCTGGTCGGCCTCGACGGCGATGGCGCGCAGCGAGGGGTGAGCGAGCATCCATTCGATGCCGACCGAGCCTGAGCCGGCGCCGATGTCCCACAGCAGTTCGCCGCGCCGCGGCGCCAGCGCCGACAGCGTCATGGCGCGGATCTCGCGCTTGGTGATCTGGCCGTCATGCTCGAACAGGTGGTCGGCAAGCCCCGACGCAAGCGGCAGGACACGGGCATCCGGTGTCGATTCAACGTCCAGCGCCAGCACGTTGAGCGGATTGATGTTCTCGAGATCGAAGCTGTCGGCGCGTGCGCTTCGGCGCGCTTCATCGGGGCCGCCGAGCGCTTCGAGGACGGTCAACCGCGATGGACCGAAGCCGAGTTCGTCGAGCAGCCCGGCGATCGCCGCCGGCGCATCGCCGTCGGATGTCAGCGCAAGGATGCGCGCGCCGTGGTGGAGGAGGGGGCGGATCAGGTCGATCGCATGGGCGTGGAGCGAGATCGCCTCGACATCCTGCAATGCCCAGCCCAGCCGGGCTGCCGCCAGCGACAGCGATGAAGGCGCCGGCAGCACCCGCATTTGCTCGGGTTTCACCTTGCGCGCCAGCGTGACGCCGACGCCGTGGAAAAACGGGTCGCCGGACGCAAGCACGCAGATTTTTTTGCCGGCCATCGCCAGGACATCGCCCATTTCGGTGTCGAATGGTGTCGGCCAGGCACGGCTCTCACCCGTCGCCAAGGATGCGACGAGCGCGAGGTGCCGTTTGCCGCCGAAGATGAATTCGGCTTGCGCTATGTGCTGCTTGGCCTCGTCGCCGAGACCCGCTACACCGTCCTCGCCGATGCCGACGATGGTGAGCCATTGAGGTTTTGGCTGCTTGTTTTTTGACATGCCGCGCCGTCCCTCATCCGCCTGCCGGCACCTTCTCCCCGTATAGTGACGGGGAGAAGGGGGCTGGTTGCAACGCCGGCGTTACCCTCTCCCCGTCCTTACGG
>NZ_RZOS01000663.1:0-2332 GCF_004022605.1 Mesorhizobium sp. M4B.F.Ca.ET.089.01.1.1 | reverse complement strand
CAAGGACTTCTCTTCCGCGCTCATCAATTCAATTGTGGTCTCATGCAGCACCATCATATTGACCATGGCGCTTTCGATCCCGGCAGCCTTTGGCATCTCTCATTTGCAGAAAACTGCGATGCGAAGGCTATTGACGCTGGTGTTGGCACTCCGGGCGGCGCCAGCGATGATCTACATCATCCCCTACTCTCTCTTTTTTCGCCAAGTACACCTCGTCGACACGAAGATTGCGCTGATCATCGTCAACACAATGTTCGCGGTTCCGCTTGCGATCTGGTATTTGTCAGCGTTTTTTGACCAAGTGCCGCGTGAAATCGAAGAAGCCGCGATGATAGACGGCGCGTCAACGCTGCAGACGATGACGCTCATCTCGATACCCATCGCCAAATATGGTATCCTGGCAACAGCAATACTGATATTCATTGGTTCGTGGAACGAGTTTCTTTTCGCGCTGACATTGACACGCGATGACGCAAAAACCGCAGCCGTCGCAATACTGAATTTCATGCCATTTGAGGGGACCGATTGGGGCAAGGCGGCAGCCGCATGCGTGCTTATGCTGGTCCCGATCGTGGTTTTCGTGCCGTTCGTAAAGAAATACGTCGCCGGCCCAACAACGACCGGTTCCGTGAAAGGGTAAAACACTAGCTCAAGGAGAAAATCAATGAGGTATCTTGGAATTCTTGCCGTTGCGTTCGGTGTTGCCGTCGGCGGGGGAGCGACGGCTCAACAGCGCTATGACGGCGCGAAAATAAAGGTCCTATCGACAAACTCGGCATACGATTTGGAGCTCAAAAAATTCGCGCACGAATTCACAGAGAAGACTGGCGCTGAAGTGCAGTTTGATCTCTTCGGTTATGCGCCGACCGTTCAAAAAGTGTCGGTCGAGCTCCTAACGCGTTCAGATAGTTACGACGTGGTATACTTAGGGAGCGAGGAGTTCGGGCGATACGCATCTGGCGATATCCTGGAGCCGCTCGATAATTACATAGACATGAAGAGTGCGGACGTACAGGATTTCATCGCTCCCGTGCTGCGCCTCTACAATAAGGACGGCAAACAGCTGGCATTTCCGCATTTCGCGGCGACACAGCTCCTGTATTATCGTGCCGACTTGTTCGAGAAAGCCGGAATCAAACAGCCACCGCAAACGTGGGAAGAGTTCCGTAATGATTGTGATCTGCTGAGAAAGGCAGACATTCAGTGCACGGCGCTACGGGGTCAACCGGATACTGGCGAGAATATATGGTTTTGGGGCCAGGTTCTTTATGGTTTTGGCGGTAAATATTTTGCGGACGAACCAGCGGATCTGACGCCCACGGTAAATTCGCCCGCTGCGGTGGAGGCGCTGAAATGGTACACGGATGTGATGACCAATTTCACTGTGCCTGGGAGCATCTCAGCAACCTTCGATGATGTTGTCATCGCGATGCAGCAGGGCCGCATTGCTATGACTGTCGAAGGCGCTCCCACCGCAGGTCGCATTCTCGATCCCAAGCTGTCGAAGGTCGTCGGCAAGCTTGGGTTTGCTTTGCCCCCTGGCGGCGTAAGTGGGAGGTTCCCGCCCTTTGCGGGACAGGCGTATGTCATTCCAGCTGCATCAGAAAACAAGGCAGCTGCAGCGGCCTTCCTTCAATGGGCGACGAGTAAAGATCTCATGAAGCGGATTTCGCTCGACAGCACCTTTGTCGCCATCACCAGGACATCGCTGTGGGACGATCCGGAAATCCGTGCGAAACATGACTATGATTATGGCCATGGATCGTTTGCGGCAACGTATGCAGAAACGCTTCGCGGGGCGCCCGAGTGGTATTATCCTCGCATTCCAGAATTCAAGGAGATCGGCGATCGCCTTGGCCGTGCCCTGCAAGAAGCGGTTGTCAGGAGCAAGAGCCCAGAGGCTGCCTTGGACGATGCTCAAGGTGATGCGGTCGAAATCGTGAAGCGCGCTGGATACCTGAAATAGCCGTTACACGTCGCCACCGGCGCGGTTTTGCGCGCCGGTGCGCGCGCGAACTGAACCTCCATAGCGCGTGGGATGAGAGTTGAGGAACTTTAGTATAGTCTGGATTTGCAGCGATCAGCAGCGTTGGGACACCTTGCAGTGCCTAGGGTTCAAAGGCACGCAGACTCCCAATATTGACCGCCTGGCGGCGACGGGCACGGCATTCGCCCGTGCGTATTGTCAGAGCCCTATCTGCACGCCGAGCCGAACGAGCTTTCTGACAGGCTTGTATCCGATCGCACACCAAGTGCATCAGAACGGCGCCGGCACATTTCCTTCGCATCTCGTTTTGCTCCCAAAACTGATGGCGAACGCCGGATACTATAC
>NZ_RZOS01000662.1:0-2332 GCF_004022605.1 Mesorhizobium sp. M4B.F.Ca.ET.089.01.1.1 | reverse complement strand
CCGGATCTCCCCACTGTGCCCGCCAATGCCAGCCCGCTGGGCACCGATGGCGAGAAGGCGGCCTGGGCCGCCATGCCCGTCAGCCAGGCCGAGGACGTCAACCGCGTCTTTGCCAATATCGGCAAGGCGATCGGCGCTTTCGAGCGGTCGATCGAGCCGCCGCAGACGCGCTTCGACCGTTTCGCCAGCGATCTGGCATCTGGCGCCGAGCCACAGGGGGACGACGCCTTGTCGCCCGAGGAGATGCTTGGGCTGAAGCTGTTCATCGGCAAGGCCAATTGCGTGACCTGCCACAATGGTCCGCGTTTCACCGACAACTCTTTCCACAACACCGGCGTGCCGCCGGTCAAGGACCTGCCGCCGGATCGCGGCCGCATCGATGCCGTAGTGCAGGTCGAGGCCGACCCGTTCAACTGCTTAGGCAAGTTCCGCGACGGCGACGACAACGCGTGCCGTGAGCTGCGCTTCATGGTGAAGGGCGGGCCGGACCTGGTGCGCGCCTACAAGACGCCGTCGCTCCGAGGTGCGGCTGCCCGCGCGCCCTACATGCATGCCGGGCAGTTCTCGTCGCTCGAAGAGGTGGTCGAGCATTATTCGAAGGCGCCGGCGAGCGTCGAAGGTGTTTCCGAGGTCCACCCGGTCGAGCTTTCAGACCGCGAGCGCGCGGCGCTGGTCGCGTTCCTGAAGACGCTGTCGGAATGAGCTAGCGGTCCTTGACCGTCTCCATCGCCACGAAGGTGGAAGTCTGGGCAACATGGGGGAGCGCCGAGATACGTTCCCCCAGCACGCGGCGATAGGCGGCGATGTCGGTGGTGCGGACCTTCAACAGATAGTCGAAGCTCGACGCCATCATGTGGCATTGCTCGATCTCGGGGACTGCCTGCACGGATCGATTGAAGGCGTCAAGCGCGGCCGAGCGGGTGTCCGACAATTTCACCTGGACGAACGCGACATGGCCTTCTCCCATGCGCTCGCGATCGATGATCGCCTGATAACCCCTGATGTAACCGTCCTTCTCCAGGCGCTTGACGCGCGCCTGCACCGGCGTCTTCGACAGGCCGACCTTGCCGGCCAGCTCAGACATGGAAAGCCGCCCGTCGCGCGCCAGCGCCGACAGGATGTTGCGGTCGATGCGGTCCAATTGGTCTTCTGTCATCGAATTGGCAATCGAATTGGCGAGAATACTGGGCAAATCATAGTCCAATCGACCCGGCATGTCGATTTCTTTGGACCGACTGAAAACGGCAATTGTGCTAGCTTGCGCCATTCGGTCCGGTGACCGCCGGCCCGCTCCCTCAAGCTCGCTCGATAGGACAGCCATGCCCGCGCTCGATGCCATCCGCCAGCAGATCCGTGCCAACTATTTGCCCGACGAAGACGCCGCGGTGAAGCGGCTCGCCGATGGAGCGGGGCTTTCGGCGGATGACCGCAAGGCGATCTCGGCCCGCGCGGCCGATCTGGTGCGCGCGGTGCGCGGCTCGACCGATCCGAGGCTGATGGAGGTTTTCCTCTCCGCCTACGGCCTGTCGACCAAGGAAGGTGTCGCGCTGATGTGCCTTGCCGAGGCGCTGCTGCGCGTGCCCGACGCCGAGACTATGGACGATCTCATCGCCGACAAGATCGCGCCGCACGACTGGTCGGCGCATTCGGGCAGCTCGAGCTCCATCTTCGTCAACGCCTCGACCTGGGCGCTGATGCTGACCGGGCGCGTGCTGGACGAAGGCGAGGGCGGCATCGAGGGCACGCTGCGGGCCATGGTGCGCCGGCTGGGCGAACCCGTCATCCGCAAGGCGGTGGCGGCCGCCATGCGCGAGATGGGCGAGCAGTTCGTGCTCGGCCGCACCATCGCCGAGGCCGTCAAGCGCGGCCGGCCGATGACGCAGAAGGGCTATCTCTATTCCTTCGACATGCTGGGCGAGGCGGCCCGCACCGAGGCCGACGCGCTGCGCTACCACAAGGCCTATGCCGACGCGATCTCCTCGCTCGATTCCGGTTCCAACGGGCCCGACATCCGCAACAACCACGGCATTTCGGTCAAGCTTTCGGCGCTGCATCCGCGCTACGAGGTGGCGCAGAAGGAGACGATGCTGCCGGTGATGGCAGAGCGGCTGCTGTCGCTGGCGCTGGCGGCGCGGCATTCGCGCATGGGGCTCAACATCGACGCCGAGGAGGCGGATCGCCTCGATCTGTCTCTCGACGTCATCGAGCGCGTGATGGCCGAGCCGGAGCTTGCCGGCTGGAACGGGTTCGGCGTGGTGGTGCAAGCGTATGGGCCACGCGCGGCCTTCGTCATCGACTGGCTCTACCAGCTGGCCAAAAAGTACGACCGCAC
>NZ_RZOS01000661.1:0-2334 GCF_004022605.1 Mesorhizobium sp. M4B.F.Ca.ET.089.01.1.1 | reverse complement strand
CGCCGACAAGGCCGC
The DNA here is from genome assembly GCF_004022605.1 of Mesorhizobium sp. M4B.F.Ca.ET.089.01.1.1. NCBI lineage: Bacteria > Pseudomonadati > Pseudomonadota > Alphaproteobacteria > Hyphomicrobiales > Phyllobacteriaceae > Mesorhizobium > Mesorhizobium sp. M4B.F.Ca.ET.089.01.1.1. Next base: position 2,319 of record NZ_RZOS01000661.1, on the reverse strand, counting down.
CGGCGCGCCCGGCGCCACCGCGAGCACGGCGTTGCCGGCGGCAAGCGCCTGGATCGCCTGCGCCAGCAGCGTGTCGGTATCCGGTCCGAGGCAGAGCACGCGGCCGCGCGGTGCCAGCGACAGGGTGTTGGCCTCCCCCGTCGGGCCGGGCAGGTCGACCTGGCCGAAATCGATGCTTGCCGCCGCCCCGATCGCCGCCGCGCCCTTGCCGCGCAGGTGCTTCCGCAGGATCGCCACCCGGTCAGGTCGCGTCGACCAGCCGCCGAGGGTCGGATCGGGCAGGTTGTCGGCGAGTTCGGTCGCCGTCACCTTGTGGCCCTCGGCGACATGCGTGCCCGCCTCCGGCCCCTTGCGGAAGCGCCGCAGGTAATGCGGCCCGCCGGCCTTCGGTCCTGTGCCGGAAAGCCCCTCGCCGCCGAACGGCTGCGAGCCGACCACGGCGCCGATCTGGTTGCGGTTGACATAGATGTTGCCGGCATGGATGCCGTCGACGAAATGCTGGACGCGGCCTTCGATGCGCGTGTGCAGGCCGAAGGTCAGGCCATAGCCCTTGCGGTTGATGGCGGCGATGACGGCGTCGATCTCGTCGGCGTCGAAGCTGGCGACATGCAGCACCGGGCCGAACACCTCGCGCTCCATCTCCTCGATGCCCTTGACGCGGAAGACATGCGGCGCGACGAAGCGGCCGCTCTTCGGCGCCTCGAGCTTGGCAATCAGCCGGCCCTGCAGGCCCATCCTGGTGCAATAGTCGCGGATCGATGCCTGCGCCTCGTCGTCGATGACCGGGCCGACATCGGTCGAGATCAGCCAGGGATCGCCGAGGTGGAGCGCCTCCATCGCGCCCTTCAGCATCTCCAGCATCTTCTTCTCGACGTCCTTCTGCACGTAGAGCACGCGCAGCGCCGAGCAGCGCTGGCCGGCGCTCTGGAAAGCGGAGGCGAGGATGTCGCGCACCGCCTGCTCGGGCAGCGCGGTGGAATCGACGATCATGGCGTTAAGCCCGCCGGTCTCGGCGATCAGCATGGCGTCGGGTGCGGCGGTCTCGGCCAGTTGCTTCTCGATCAGCTTGGCGACCTCGGTCGAGCCGGTGAAGCAGACGCCGGCGATGCGCGGGTCGGCCGTCAGCGGCGCGCCGACCGAGGGGCCATCGCCGGGCAGAAGCTGGATGATGTCTTCCGGCACGCCCGCCTCGCGCAGCATCTCGACGGCGCGGAAGGCGATCAGCGGCGTCTGTTCTGCCGGCTTGGCTATGACCGAATTGCCGGTGACGAGGGCTGCCGCGATCTGGCCGGTGAAGATGGCGAGCGGGAAATTCCACGGCGAGATGCAGACGATCGCGCCGCGCGCCTCGGTGCCCGTTTCCGCATTGGCGGCCTCGGCGGCGTAGTAGCGCAGGAAGTCGACCGCCTCGCGCACCTCGGCGACGCCGTCGGCCAGCGATTTGCCGGCCTCGCGGGTGGCGAGCGCGAAGAACTCGGCCGCGTTGGCCTCATAGAGGTCGGCGGCGCGGTTCAGGACCGCCGCGCGCTCGGCGACCGGGCGCTTGGCCCAGGCCGGCTGCGCTTCGACGGCGATGCGCACGGCGGTGGCGACCTGCTTGGCGGCCGCCTCGTGGATGGTGCCGACAACCTCGTCGGGCTTCGCCGGATTTACAACCGGGCGTTCCTTGCCGTAGCCGGCGGCGCGCGTGATCGGCTTGGCGTGCCAGCGGTTCGATCCGGCGAACTCGGCCTTGGCCTTGTCGATCGCGGCCAGCGTCACCGGATCGGTGATATCGACGCCCCTGGAATTGCGGCGGCCGGCGCCGAAGATCGCGGCCGGGCGGGCGATCGCCGGATTGGCGGCTGGGCCCTGGTGCTCGACCGTTTCCAGCGGGTCGCGGGCGATGTCTTCAGGCTCGACCTCCTCGTCGGTGAGCTGGTGCACGAAGGACGAGTTGGCGCCGTTTTCCAGCAGACGGCGCACCAGATAGGCGAGCAGGTCGGAGTGCGCGCCAACCGGCGCATAGATGCGGCAGCGCGTGCCCTCGGCCTGGCGCACGGTCTCATGCAGCGCCTCGCCCATGCCATGCAGGCGCTGGAACTCGAAGGAATCGCGATCCTTGGCCATCGACAGGATGGCGGCGACCGTATGCGCGTTGTGGGTGGCGAACTGCGGATAGATGCGGTCGGTCATCGACAGCAGCTTCTTCGCGCAGGCCATGTAGGAGACATCGGTGTTGACCTTGCGGGTGAATACCGGATAGCCGGCAAGCCCCAGCGTCTGCGCCCGCTTGATCTCGGTGTCCCAATAGGCGCCCTTGACCAGCCGCACCATGAT
>NZ_RZOS01000660.1:0-2335 GCF_004022605.1 Mesorhizobium sp. M4B.F.Ca.ET.089.01.1.1 | reverse complement strand
GGATAGCGGCTGCATCACTAACATCGAACACGATGCGCTCTGAGCTATGGCGGCTAACCCGAACACGACCCGCTTCTCAAATCTGCTAAATCTCGACGCAATGCCGTCTCGACGTACCCCGCGCCTGGCCACTGCCTCAAACGTCGCCGCGAACACCCGCGCCTTCTCCTCCCGAAACCAGCGCCGGCGCCGCTCGACCGACGTGATCACTTCAATCTGATGCTTCGTCACAGGGCTACTGCCAGTGCTTGCACAAGGATTTGCGGCCTTCAGCCTACCTGAGCAAGGCGGCCGTCCCCGTCGAGATTCGAGACAACCAGACCATCGCCGCCAAGGTGCCGGTCTTGCTATTCGAGTACCTGCTTCTGACCAAACGGCTTCGCAGCAATGCCAGGAATGTCGTCAATCCGGACAGGTTTCCCGATTAAATAGCCCTGAGCTTCATCACATCCGACGCGGCGCAGACAGTCGAGCTGGTCGGGAGTTTCGACGCCTTCGGCCGTTACCTCAATTCGAAGCTCATGCGCCAACTCAACCAATGATCTCACAATCGCGGCGCAGTCCGCATCGGTGAGCATATCCTGAACAAAAGATCGGTCGATCTTGAGCCGCGAAAGAGGCAATTTACGAAGATAAGTCAGCGATGAATAGCCGGTACCAAAATCGTCAAGAGCAACTGTTACGGATAACGAACTTAACGATTGTAATAACGAAATTGTTTCTTCAAAATTCGAAATCAGAACATTTTCTGTAATCTCGACCTCCAGTCTCCGGGGCTCCAAACCGGCTTCAGCCAAGGTCTCTAAAATTCCATCTAGCAAGGCCTTGTTCTTAAGCTGCACTGCCGACAAGTTGACGGAGACCCGCAAGTCGCGCGGCCAGCGCGCAGCCGCCAAACAAGCCGTTTTGACAGCCCAGTGTCCGATGGAGTGAATCAAACCCGTTTCTTCAGCGATAGGTATGAACTCCGAGGGAGGGATCGCGCCAAGGGTCGGATGCTGCCACCGCAGAAGCGCTTCAAAACCTCGGATGCGATCGCTCCCGAGATCGAGAAAGGGTTGAAATGCAAGCCAAAGCTGGTCACTGGCGAGCGCAGATGCCAGATCGCGTTCAAGGGCATGGCGCCTTGTGGCAGCTTCATCGTCGTTTGCGCTGAAAAACTGGATGGAGCCCGTCCCCAGCGTCTTGGCCCTGTGTAGCGCGGTGTCGACGCAGCGCAGGAGTTGGTTGGCATCCAAACCGTCAGTGGGCGTCAAAGCGATACCGATAGAGGCCCTGCAATATATTTCGCGTGCTTCAATCATGAAAGGGGTGCGCATGCCATCGATGATCTGTTTGGCTAAGGACCTGATTTGATCTGGCCTAATATCGCACGTGACGATTATAGCAAATTCGTCGCCCTCCAATCTCGCGATGCCATCGCTCTCCCGCGTCGATTTCCGAAGTCTCGCAGCCACTTCGACCAAAAGGGCATCCGCTGTTGCGCGGCCAAAGCGATCGTTCACCTCGTCGAAATTGTTAAGATCGAACAAGAGTAACGCAAAGTGCTGGTCAAACTGCTTTGCGTCCACCAACGCGTTTTCCAGCCGCTCGTTGAAGCTGAACCGGTTTGGCAAACTCGTTAGAACATCCCTGCGAATGGCATTTTCGCTTTCCGCTTGCAGAATGAAGCGTCGGGTAAATTCGGACGCGTGAGCAAGCACGGCACGAAACAGCGTGATGGCGTAGCTCACCATCAGGATTGCGACGGGCACATTGACGGCTCCATCCAGCCACACAATCGCAACCGCCGAACCGACGAAGATCGGCAGCGTATACGCGACGGCCGCAATAGGAATCGTGGAAAAAGAAGCGGCACCGCCTGCGATCATGCCAGCGCTCAGGCAGGTAATGACAACCTGGGCGGCACTCGTTGCTCCTCCGAAGAACAGAACGGGAAGTGCACCCCACCAAGTGCCGAACAGGAAGGCGTTTCGCACCAGGTTTTGCGTTGTCCGGCGAGACACTGACCTTGGTTTGACTGACTGAAACGATGATCTCGCTCTTAGGCCTACGAACCCAGCGGCGGCGATGATCACACTCGCCCAGAGGATGGCTTTCGTCTGGTCGGGCGAGCCCCAGACCGCGATAACAAAAGTGGCCGCATTGAGTATGTTCGCAGCCATGCCAAGAAGCGTGCTGCGAAGCACGATACTGACCTGCTCCGCCCTGATGCGGCCGGCAAGCGGTTCGATCGTTGAGGGCCCGCCAAAAGCACGCAGGTCTCCCGCCAGGAGGTCGCCGAGCCTTGCGGCAGACAGACGCTGCATCACTCTTACACTCCCCCGCGCTAGAG
>NZ_RZOS01000065.1:0-19742 GCF_004022605.1 Mesorhizobium sp. M4B.F.Ca.ET.089.01.1.1 | reverse complement strand
TTGCCAAGGACGGCGACATCTCAGCTCGCCATGTCGTCGAGGCCGCGCGGACGGGCGACGCGACCGCGTGCCGACTGGTCGAGGCGGAAGCCAGATGGCTCGGCATCGGCTTCACCAATCTTCTGCATCTCTATTCGCCGAACCTGATCGTGATGGGCGGCGGCCTCGCCAATGGCTTCGACCTTTTGGCGCCGGGGATCAGGGCGACGGTCGAGGAGCGCGCCATGCCGGCCTACCGCGACGTGCCGATCGTGCCGGCCGAGCTCGGCGATCGCGCCGGCCTGGTCGGCGCGGCCAGCCTGATCCTGTGGGAGGGCGAGCCCGGCACGGCGCTGGCGATGGTGCAGAACGACGAGACCAGGGGCGGCACCGGCGGGCAGGATGAGCCAGCACTGGCGCCGCGGGCCTGAGCAGACCTCTTCTTCGTCATTCCGGGGCGGAGCAGAAGCGAAGCGACGTCGCGGAGACCCTGGATCCACACCGTGACTTTCGAGCGACAGGGCGCTGCAGAATCATACGTTCTGCACCGCTGCGACGCATGCAAGGAGCGGCATGGATCCTCGGGTCTGCGCGTCCGCTTCATTCCCGCTCCGCCCGTGGATGACGAAACAAGAAGGCCAGCCGTCTCCTACCGCACCGCAGCACATTAAACACGCTGCACACCACTTTAATTCTTGACGCGTGTCAAATTTTTCTAAAACATGCGGAAATGCTGGCAGGGCACATCGGCCAGCGCTCTGGGAGGAGCATGCCTGACATGGAAGACACTCTGCACCTCTCCAGCACGAGCGCCCGGGTCGCTTGCGCGCCGTCAGGCATTCCGTTCGCAGAACAACGAACCGCAAACCAAAATTCGGAGGAGGAAGACATATGCGCATGTTGAACTGCCTGACGCTCGGCGCGGGCCTGCTTGCAACGACGCTTGCCGTACCGGCGCATGCCGGAGAAGCGCCGAAAGTCGGGGCGATCGTGAAGGGTCTCGACAATCCGTTCTTCCAGACCATGCAGAAGGGCATCGAGGACCAGGCCAAGGCCGACGGCGTCGGCGTCACCGTGCAGGCCGCCGCCAACATGGGCGACGCGACCGGGCAGGCCGACCGCCTGACCGCCATGGCGATGCAGGATTTCGACTGCTACCTGGTCAACCCGATAAGCGTTTCCAACCTGGTGCAGGCGCTGGTGCCGGTCGCCCAGAAGAAGAAGCCGATCGTCAACATCGACAGCACCATCGACGCCGAACAGGCCAAGGCGGCAGGCTTTGCCATCTCGACCTATATCGGCACCGACAACGTCGCCGCCGGCGCGCTGGCCGGCGAGGAGATGCTGAAGCTGGTGCCGAAAGGTTCCAAGGTGGCGCTGGTCGCCGGTATCGTCGGCGACGTCGGCTCCAACGCGCGCATCAAGGGCTTCAAGCAGGCCGTCGAAGGCAAGCTCGACGTGGTGGTGATGGTGAGCGCCGACTGGGATCGCGAGAAGGCGCTGACCGCGGCCACCGACATCCTGGCCGCGCACCCCGATCTCGCGGGCTTCTTCGCCGCCAACGACGTCATGGCGCTCGGCGTCGAACGCGCCGTGCAGACCTCGGGCAAGGACGTCAAGGTGATCGGCCTCGACGGCATCGTCGACGCGCTGAAATCGATCGCCGCCGGCGAGCTCACCGCCACCGTCGCGCAATATCCCTATGTCGTCGGCGCCATGGGCGTCGAGGCCTGCGCCATTGCCGCCAAGGGCAAGGAACTGCCCGCCAATGTTCCGGCGCCGGTGCTCTTGATCAACAAGGACAATGCGGAAGCGTCGCTGAAGAATTTCCCGGCGCCCGGCGGCGAGTATCCCGATCCCTTCCGCGAGATGTTGAGGTGAGCACACCTGAACAAAGCGCGCCCGCTCGAGTGACGGCGGGCGCGGCGGAGGAGAGCCGTTCCTCCCTGTCGGCTCTCCTCCTGGATCCTTCCTTCTGGGCCGACTGGGCCTCGGTCGTCGGCCTGGTCGGCCTCGTCATCGTCTTCGGCATCGCCCAGCCGGTCTTCCTCAGCGTCGCCAATCTGCAGGCGCTGCTCCTGGCCGCGGCGATCCTGGTGGTGCTGTCGATCGGCCAGACCTTCGTCGTCGCGACCTCCGGCATCGATCTTTCGCTGGCCGCCGCCGTCATGCTCGGCGCCATCATCCTCGGCCTGGTCAACGCCGCCGGCTGGGGCATATTCGCGGCCTGCGTGCTCGCCGTCCTTGCCACCAGCGCGGTGGGTTTCCTCAACGGCGTCCTCATCACCGCCGGGAAAATTCCCGATTTCGTGGTGACGCTGGGCACGCTGTCGGGCATCACCGGCCTCGGCCTCATCCTGTCGGGCGGCGAACCGACGATGGTCGGCTCGACCTTCCTGCTGCGGTTGGCCTCCGGCTCGTTCGGACCGTTCGGCTATCCGGTCTGGGTGGCGATCGCGGCCGTCATCGTCGCCCATATCGCGCTCTATCACACCCGCTTCGGCGTGCATCTGCTGGCCACCGGCGGCCAGGCCGAAAGCGCCTCGGCGCTCGGCATCCGCACCGGCAGGGTGAAGATCGCCGCCTACACGATTTCCGGCTTCTGCGCCGGCATCGCCTCGCTGCTCCTGGTGGCGCGGATCGGCTCGGCCGAGCCGCTGATCAACACCAGCCTGCTCCTCAATTCGGTGGCCGCCGTGGTGCTGGGCGGCGTGAGCCTGTTCGGCGGCCGCGCCAGCATCCTCGGGCCCGCCATCGGCGCGCTGATGCTCACCGCGCTGGTCAACGGGCTGACGCTGCTCAGCGTCTCGGCCTTCTATCAACCGCTCGCCGTGGGCGCCATCGTAGTGCTGGCGGCGCTGATCATGCGGTACCAGAAATGAGTGCCGTCCATCACACCCCCTCGACCGAAGCGATCCTCGCCTGCGACGGCTTAAGCAAGCATTTCGGCGGCATCCGCGCCTTCACCGATGTCGCCTTCCAGGCCCGCCGCGGCGAGGTCACCGCCGTGATCGGCGACAACGGCGCCGGCAAGTCGACGCTGATCCGCTGCCTGGTCGGCGTGCATGCGCCGGACGGCGGCGAGATCTTCTTCGACGGCCGGCCGCATCCCTTCTCCAACCCCGACGAAGCACGCAAGGCAGGCATCGAGACGGTGCACCAGAACCTGGCACTGATCGACGAGCTGACCGTGGCGCAGAACCTCTTCCTCAACCGCGAGATCGTGCGCCGCATCGGCCCGTTCGCGCTGCTCGACCGCAAGGCGATGAAGGCGCAGGCGCGCGCCATGCTGTCGCGCCTGTCGATCAACGTGCCTTCAGTAACGCAGCGCGTGCGGCGCCTGTCGGGCGGGCAAAGACAGGCGATCTCGATCTGCCGCGCCGCCGGCTCCGGCGCCAAGCTCGTCGTCATGGACGAACCGACGGCCGCACTCGGCGTGCAGGAGACGGGCAATGTCGAGGCGCTGATCCGGCGGCTGCGCGAGCAAGAGGTGAGCGTCATCCTGGTCAGCCACAATTTCGATCAGGTGCGGCGCCTCTCAGACCAGATCTGGGTGATGCGGGCCGGGCGGATGGCGGCGACGGTGCGCGCGTCCGAGACCACCGGCAACGAACTGGTGGCGCTGGTCACCGGCGCGGCGTGAGCGCCCGTCATTCGTGACGTCAACTGCCGGCCTCGATGGCCGGCGACAGAATGGAAATGCAAGGAGTTTGCCGTGGCGGTGATCCGTGTCGGACTTGTTGGACTTGGCGAGGTGGCGCAGTCGATCCATTTGCCGGTGCTGGCGGACCAGCGCGACCGCTGGGTAATCGCCGGCATCCATGACGTCTCGCCGAGCCTGGTGTCGCTTGTCACGTCGGAATATCCGACCGCCAAGGCGTTCGAGAGCGCCGAGGCGCTGATCGCCTCGCCCGATATCGACGCGGTGTTCGTGCTGTCGTCCGACGATACGCACAGCCGCTTCGTGCGCGCCGCGATCGCGGCCAACAAGCACATTTTGCTGGAAAAGCCCGCCTGCCTGACGGTGCGCGAGATCGACGAATTGCTGGCGCTGAGCAAGGATTACGGCAAGACCATCTTCGTCGGCTACATGCGCCGCTACGCGCCGGCCTATCTTGCGGCCAGGGAGGAATTGCCAGCCCATGGCGACATCACCCATGTGCGCATCTTCGACCTGATCTCGGAAGGCCGGCATTTTCTCAAGAAGAGCCAGAACGTCCTTTATCCCACCGACATCAATCCGGCGACCCTGGCGCGCGGTGCGAAGGAACGCGACGTGCTGATCCGCGAAGTGGTGGGGCAGGATGCCTCCGCCGACCTGGTGCGCGCCTACCGCGGGCTGACGGCACTCTCCTCGCATCACATCTCGGCAATGCGCGGGCTGCTCGGCGAGCCGAAGCGCGTGGTGGCGGCGCACCACACCAATGGCGGCGCCAACACCAGTGTGACCTTCGACTACGGTCACTTCGCCTGCCTCTATGACGCGGTGGTCGACGATCTCGGCCTGTTCGACGCCATGATTGAGGTGCGCTCGAACACCAGGCGGGTTCGCATCATCTACGACACGCCCTATATCCGCAGCCTGGCGACACGGCTGGAGGTGACGGAAGCCGGTCCGCTCGGTCCGGCGACGAAGGCCTTCGGCCCGCTCTATGGCGACGCCTTCTCCAACGAGCTCGAAATCTTCCACCGCCATATCATGGAGGGCACGAAGCCGCTGACCGACCTCGCGGACTCACGCGCCGATCTCGCGCTGATGGCGGCGATCATTGGCAAGATGAGGGAGAGCGGCGGGAACTGAGGCTGGCCGCCTACTTCCCGCAATGGTGATCGTTGATCTTGTTCAGCGCATTCGCGTCGGGACCAACCCGGTCGTAGGAGCAGGGCCCGGCCGCCGTCGTGAACAATTGCTGGTCATAGTAGTGCGGACCCGCGAACAGGATGTCGATGATATCGCGATGCGCGGGGACGTAGCGGTCGGATTCGGCCCGATGGTCCCGGCTTCCGGCGAAGGCCGAGGCGGCCATGCCGCAAGCCACAGCGAAAACGAGTGCGCGGATCGCAAGGCGTTTCGTCGTCATTCGCATACCCCTCCAAACCGGTTCGAAGTTCCACCATATCCAAAATCGCCAGCCGGACAAAGGTTCCCTGAACTGCTCCCCTGCCCGGGCTGACCAGTCGAGACATCAGTCCGGTTTTGAGCCCCGGGCGCGCTTTCGTTCGGCCGCCGCCAGAAGCTCGACGAAGGCGCGCACCTTGGCCGGCCTGAAGCGCGCCGGCGGAAAGACGGCATGGATGCCGCCGGTGGGCAAGGTCCAGTCGGCGAACATCCGCACCAGGCGCCCCTTGGCGATGTCGTCATCGACGCTGTAGTCCGGAAAGATGCCGAGCCCGATGCCGGCCTGCACGCAGGCATGGACGCCGGGGCTCTTGTCGCAGCTGACGACCGGGTTGAGCTCGGCCAGCACCGTTTCGCCGTCTTTCGAGAACAGCCATTGGCCGATACCGCGGAGCTGGACATTGCCGACCCAGGGCAGCGACCTCGCCTGGCCGGGGACCACATCCGGCGGCAGCCTGGCCGCGAGCTCCGGACTTGCGACGACGACCTGCCGGAAGGTTCCGAGGCGGCGCGCCAGATTGCTGGAATCGGCCAGCCAGCCGGCGCGGATGCCGAGATCGATCTGCTCGTCGACGAGATTGCTGACCGCGTCGTCGAAGATCGTCTCGACCCGCATCCTCGGATATTTCTTGAGATAGGCGGCGATGGTCGGCGCCACGACCTTCTCGCCATAGTCGAGCGACGCCGTCAGCCGCAGCATCCCGGTCGGCTTGTCGGCGCTGCGAGCGATGTCGCCATAGGCGGCTTCCGCCTCGCGCAGGATGATGGCGGCGCGGTCGTAGAACAGCCGCCCCTCCTCCGTCATCGTGACGCGGCGCGTCGTGCGCCGCAGCAGCGTGGCGCCCAGTTCCCGCTCGAGCCTGCCGACCTGATGGCTGACCACCGCCTTGGCGACGTCGAGCCGGTCGGCGGCCGCGGTGAAGGACCCGGTTTCGACAACCGTGGTGAAATAGACGAGCCGGTTAAGGTTCAGAAGTTCGGCCATCGGCAAACCATTGTCTGATCTGATCAGACAGTCTGTACGATTGATCGCTGTTTTTCGCAATTGGGCGAACTGCCATCTAGATCCGTGACAGACACCGGACGAGACGGCCATGAACGATGCGACGCTGACCTATCTTTTCGACCCGCTCTGCGGCTGGTGCTATGGCGCGACGCCGATGCTGGACAGGCTGGAGCAGAGCGGCATCGCGCTCGAGCTCCTGCCGACCGGTCTCTTCTCCGGCGCCGGCGCGCGGCCGCTGGATGCCGGCTTTGCCGCCCATGCCTGGGCGAACGACCAGCGCATCGAGCGGCTGAGCGGACAACGCTTCAGCCAGGCTTATCTCGACAACGTGCTGAACGTTCGCGGCACCCTGCTCGATTCCGGCGCTGCCACTGTCGGCATCGTCGCCGCCGGACTCGAAGACCCGCGCCAGCGGCTGGCGGCGCTGAAGGCGATCCAGCATGCCCGCTATGTCGGCGGACGCGACATCGTGACGGTGGACGGTGTCGCCGCGGTGTTGACCGACGTCGGCATGGCGGACGCGGCGCAGATGCTGAAGGCGCCGACGCCGGCGTTGCTGGCCGCGCACCGCGACCTTGTCGGCCATGGCCGCACGCTGTTCCAGCGCCTGCATGCCAATGGCGTCCCCGCGCTCGCCGTGATCCGCAACGCGGCGCCGCGCTTGATCGGCGCCAACGCGCTGTTCGGCAGCTACGACAATCTCGTCGCCCATATCCAGGCGGCGTGATCCTTCCCAGCCCTCCCCCAAGCAGAAAGGAAATGTCATGAAGATCGCCCTCATCGGCGCGTCCGGCCAGGCCGGCTCGCGCATCCTGAAAGAGCTCTCCGATCGCGGCCACACCATCACCGCAATCGCCCGCAACCCGGACAAGATCGCGAAGCTGCCAGGCGTGACCGCCGTCAAGGGCGACGTCTTCGACAAGGAGGGCCTCGCCGCGCTGATCAAGGGACATGACGCCGTCGTCAGTTCGGTGCATTTCACCGCCAGCGATCCCGACACGCTGATCGCCGCCGCGCGCGCCTCCGGCGTCAAGCGCTACCTTGTCGTCGGCGGCGCCGGCAGCCTCGAGGTCGCGCCGGGCAAGCGCCTGGTCGACACCCCGGAATTTCCGGCCATCTACAAGGCCGAGGCGCAGAAGGGCGGCGACTTCCTCGACACTCTGCGGACCGTCGGCGATCTCGACTGGACCTTCCTGTCGCCGTCGGCGCTGTTCACCGCCGGCGAGCGCACCGGCACGTTCCGCCTCGGCAAGGATACGCTGCTTTCCTCCGACAAGGGCAGCAGCATCTCCTTCGAGGACTACGCAATCGTCATGGCCGACGTGATCGAGACGCCGAGGCACATCCGGCAGCGCTTCACCGTCGGCTACTGATCACCGGGCTTCGATTCCAGCGCTGAAATGGCACGCGGGCGCCGTTGCGACAGTTCGGCGATGCCCGCGGGCCTCCCTTGGCAAGCCGGCGCTGCTTTGCATAGGCCGCAGGTCGCAGTTATAGCCGGAACTATATTAGAGGTTTCTTGACAATACGCTTAACCTCTGGTTTCATTCTTTTCAGGGATTTAGGCAAAGTTCGTTGCGTATTTTACGGACGGTGTTCGCATGTCGACGGTGGTTGTGGCGGACCCGCGGGGGGTGTATCTCGCAGGTCTGGAGTGGGTGTTGCGGAAGGCCGGGCACGATGTTGTCGCCGAGTGCCACCGCGTGGTTGACGTTCTTCCGCATGTGGAACGCCATCGGCCTGATATTGCCATCATCGGCCTGGATTTAGCGGACCCGCAGACGGCCGGTCTTTCCTCCCGCCTGAGAGCCGCCCACCGCGCCCTCGGCGTCATCTTCATCCTGCAGCCAAACGGCGCTCTCGGCGTCAAGGAGATCCAGGCGCTCGACGTTGACGGGCTGGTGCTCGACGGCATCAGCAACCGCTTCCTCGTCGAATGCGTGAACGCGGTGGCGAGCGGCAAGAAGTGGATCGACAACAAGATCGTCCAGCACCTGTTGATGCCGCGGCCGCAATCCCAGCCCACGTCCAGGCTCACGGGGCGCGAGAGCGAAATCGCCGATCTCGTCTCGCGCGGCTTGCGCAACAAGACCATCGCCCAGCGGCTGCATGTGTCCGAAGGCACGGTGAAGATGCACCTTCACCATGTCTACACCAAGCTCAACCTCGGCAGCCGGTCGGAACTGGCCTGGGCGGCGCATGGCAAGGACACCGCCCATCCCGGGTCGGACCTGATCTGATCGGCTGGGACCTGATCCCGGCAGCGGTCTCGGTGTTAAGAATACCCTCCGTTCCCTGATTGCGACCAGCAGGCGCAAGCCTGCGGCAGCCCACGCTATCGAAGGATATATATCGTTCGATCAGGACGGGTATTCACCGAAATACTATCTAAGCGCGAATGGACGCACCCTCTGCAACGGCGACACAATCAAGCTAAGAAGGCCGCAATTCAATGCGCGATCTTCCTTAAATAGGGGCATAGGGGCGTCTTTCCAAAACCAGTAAACGTGGACTCCGCGTGTGTCCGAGCCGTGCGCATAACTGCTGCCGCGGTGAATACGACTTGTGGAATCAGTCAACCATCCGGAAAGGATGAACATCATGGCTACCATCAATATCGTAGACGATCTGGTACTCGACCAGTCCGCCGGTCTCCAAGACGACGACGTCGCGATTTCCGTTGACGCTATCACCGGCGACATCTCCGGTGGTCTTAACGCCGCTTTTCTCACATATCTCAACGGTCTCACACTGTCCGCCGAGCAGTTGGCTTTTGCCGACACCGCGGAGGCCGCGAGCCAGATCGGTCTCGTCACCGTGTCGCCGGCACCCGGCGAAAATGTCGTTGAGCTGGAGTTCGCGCCTCTGACCAACGTGTCGTCCGGTCAGTTTACAGTCGACGGCGACGAAATCTTCCTCACCACGGTCCAGAACGGCAGCGCGGTGGAAGCATGGGCCGACGGCAATCTCGTCGCGGCTTTCTACATCATCCCCAACGTCGACAACACGTCGGCCACGGTTCAGATGATTACTTTCGAGGCGATCGATCACCCGCTCAACCCAGAGCCTGACGACCGGGTGGACTTCAGCGATGTCCTGAAAGTCCGCGCGTTGGTCGAGGCGTCGACACCCATCGGTGACGACATCAACGTTGACGATGACGGCCCGGACGTCAACACCAGCGGGGCCGGCCCGGACCTCACCGTGGACGAGTCGTTCCTTGGCGGTGCCGGTGCTACCACAACCGGCAACTTCCTCGCCAACTTCCCGAACAGCTTCGGGACTGACGGCGCAGGCACACTCACCTTCGCGCTCGGCATCCCCGCGGACGCCACAGACAGCGGGTTTATCGACACGGCATCGCAGGAACACATTTTCCTGTACAAAGAGCTTGACGGTAGTATTACCGGTCGTGTCGGAGACGGTGGTCTTGCTGACGCGAACGGTGCTATCGCGTTCACGGTCAGCGTCAACACCACGACTGCCGTCGTGACGCTCACCCAGAGCCTGGCGATGGTTCACAACGTTCCGGGTAACGGGACCGTCCCGCCCGGCAGCTACGACGAAGCTATCTCGCTGGCGGCGACCCTCGTCACGCTCACCGCGCACAGCGAGGACGCTGACGGGGATGATGATTCCGCCACCCTGAACATCGGCGATAATCTCTTCTTCAAGGACGACGGCCCGAGCATGTCGGCAGGTGGTACAGAGGCTAATGCCACGGTTGACGAATCTGATCTCGCGACCAACGGCACTGCCAACTTCTCGTCAAACTTCAACGGTGCCTATGGTGCTGACGGTGCTGGGACCACCACTTACGCGCTGAGCGTGATCGCGGGCGCTTCCGGCCTGATCGACACGCTGACTGGTCAGCAGGTCAATCTGTCGATCACTGCGGGCGGCGTTGTCGAGGGCCGTACGGCTGTCAGTAATGCGTTGGTGTTCACCGTGACCGTCGATACTGCCGGCATCGTGACGCTCAACCAGGACCGTGCAGTCATACATGATCCCAATAACGGGCCGAACGATACCGCGACGTTATCGGCGGATAATCTGGTCAAGCTGACGGCGACCATCACCGACAAGGACGGCGACCAGGCATCGGCTTTCGTCAACATCGGCCAGAACCTTGTCTTCACGGATGATGCTCCGACGATCACGGCAGCGTTCGACGGTGTTCCCGGGGGCGCCGCGGGAGATCGCGAGACGTTGCACAATGTAGTGTCCCCGCCGGCCGCCGCAGCTACCGGTGTCTTCGGGTACAATATCGGTAACGACATCCCGGACTATAACGGTGCCGATGACATCGCCGGCAACTCCGACGACGAGTCGGACTTCGTGGACGGCAATCTTAACGTGGCTGGGGTGCAGCTTGCTCTCTCCGGTTTTGTCGGTAGCGCGACACCGCCGATCACGGGGTCTAACGGCACCGCGATCTTTGCGAACGCTAACAATGTGCCCGCCGCACCGGCGTACGCCACGCTCGTGTCGGAGGACGCCAACTCTGCGACCTTCAACTTCACGTTCCACTACGACAAGGACCCGATCACGACTGGTATTCAGGACGCCACGGCGGGTGGTCAGCTGATCTTTGACAAGGTCAACGACACCTACTCGATTACCCTGAACGACGTTATCGACGGGTTCGCTTTTGATGTCGTCCACACCAATCAGGACTTCGCTCGGAACCCGAACACTAACGCGGGCCACCCGGAAGTCGTCGTGGCGCAGTTGACGCCGAATGGTGATCCAAACCCGTTCCTCGTGCAGTTCACGAGCAACAATTCGCCGTTTAGCTTCTCGCAGAACGGCGAAGGGTCTACCAATGACACCACGTTTGATGGTGCCAACCACGACATGGCCACCAGTGCCGTCACGACTTGGGTTTCTGCAACCCAAGGCGAGAATGGTGTCGCCGGTGATACGATCCAGAAGGGCGAACTGTTGACGCTCCGGTTCTTCAAAGAGCCGGCAGTTCTCAACGACCCGAACGTCGATGTTGATCCCGTCACACCGGGCATCCAACACGAACGGACCGAGCCGACAACGACAGCTAGCGGTATCGTGCTGAAGTTCGACGGCATCGGCAACTCCGAGGACCTCGTCGTGATCCTTGACTTGGTCGACACCAAGGGCACGGCCTCCACGGCGGACGACACCGAGTCTACCGTCGCCTTGAACATCCAGAACTCGGACTTCCTCAAGGGCGGTGCTGTTGTACCGTCCCCGTACAATACCGAGTTCTCCCTGTCAGGGTATTCGGGTTCCAACAACGACGCGTTGCTCATTATCGAGCAGAACGACTACACTGCCAATGCTAACGTCTTTATTCAGGGCGTGCAGATCATGCAGTCCGCGAATGGTCTGACCGGCACGGGTATCAACTTTGTCAATACGACCGGCGCGGGCGGCGGTAGCTTGGCGGGTGCCCAGCAAACTCTCGACACGACCGACAACGACGTCCTCAAGATCGTGGACATCGGGTTTGTGCAAACCACTTCCGGGACGTTGAACGCCAGCCTTGACTTTGCCGTTCAGCTTGCCGACGCGGACGGCGACGTAACGCCGACCCCGGCGACCCACATTCTCGTGGACGTGGTCGCCTAACTTGACCAGAGGGAGGCGGTTCACGCCGCCTCCCATCTCCATGTGGAGATGATCTCGCGCCCTGCGTAAACCGGCTCAAACCCAGGTGTCAGCCCGCACGGCGTCAACCCCGCAAACAGGGCAGATATGATGATGATGAAAGCCCCACGCCTCTCTGCCCTGCAAGCGGTGATAAAGGAAGCCAGGCGCGCCATAAGACCGCTTGTCTGGTTCAGCGCCGGCATCAACATTCTGATGCTGACCGGCGCGTTCTACATGCTCCAGGTCTATCACCGCGTGTTGGGCAGCCACAGCCTGGAGACGTTGGTGATGCTGTCGCTGATGGCAGCCGCGGCGATCGCCACAATGGCGGGGCTGGAGGTGGTGCGCGCGCGTCTTCTGGCCAAAGTCGGCACGTGGCTGAACGCGCGCCTGGCACCGGTTCTGCTGGCCGCATCGGTAGAATACGCCGCCTCGGCACCCGGTCAGATCAACGCCCGCGCGCTGCGTGACCTCGACCAGGTGCGGAATTTCTTCACCAGCCCGAGCATCTACCCGATCCTCGACGCACCCTGGGCACCGCTCTTCCTGGGCGCCATCTTCCTCATGCATCCTTGGTTGGGCTGGCTGGCAACCTGCGGCGGTATCGTGCTGTTCGCGCTGGCGTTGCTCACCGAGTACCTGACCCGCAAGCCAATGGCGGAAGCCGCAGTCGCCCAGACGCGGGCTTACATGCAGGCCGAGCAAACGATCCGCAACGCCGAAGTCGTCCAGGCCATGGGCATGCTCAATCCCCTGCTCGAGAGCTGGAAGGCCCAGCAGGACGAGGCAAACAGAGGACAATCCCTCGCCAGCAACCGGTCCAGTACCATCTCGGCCCTCGCGCGGGCTTTCCGGCTGGCCCTGCAGATGGCCGTTCTTGGGCTCGGCGCATTTCTGGTGCTGAAAAACGAGGCTTCACCCGGCATCATGATCGCTGCCTCAATCCTGATGGGTCGCGCGCTGGCCCCGGTTGAACAGGCGATCGGCACCTGGAAGGCGACGATCGGGGCACGGTCCGCTTACAAGCGTCTCGCTGCAATGGCCGGTCAGCGACCGGAGGCCACACCGGCGCTGCCGTTGCCGCGTCCAAAGGGTAAGTTTGAGGCCGAGAACATCATGCTCGCCAGGCAGGGCGGCGAACCGATCCTGCGAGGCATCAGCTTCCAACTCAAGGCAGGTGAAGCGATGGCGTTGGTCGGCCCGAGCGCGGCGGGCAAGACCAGCCTGGCGCGAGTGCTGGCCGGCACTTGGCGTCCAACCAGCGGTCGCGCGCTGCTCGACGGCATGAGCGTTGCCGAATGGGCGGCCGAGGACCGGGGTCGACATGTCGGCTACCTGCCACAGGATATCGAACTCTTCGCCGGCACCGTCTCCGAAAACATCTGCCGCTTCGCGACGCTCAATCCGGCAGTCTTCAACAACGTGGTCAAGGCCGCGGAATTGGCTGGCGTCCACGAACTGATCAAGGGGTTGCCAAAGGGCTACGCCACCGAGATCGGTGAAGGTGGTGCGGCACTGTCCGGGGGGCAACGCCAGCGCATTGGACTGGCGCGGGCGCTCTATGGCGACCCGGCGTTCCTTATCCTTGATGAGCCTAACTCCAACCTCGACCACGAGGGCGAGCAAGCGCTGGCTACAGTCATCGGCAGGCTCAAGGCGGCAGGTGCGACCCTGATCTTGATCTCGCATCGGCCGAGCATCTTGGAAACGGTTGACAAGGTGTTGGTGCTCAACCACGGCGCACAAGACCTATTCGGGCCGCGTGACGCCGTTTTCGGTGAACTCGCCAACCGCGCTCGCAGGGTGACCCAGATGCCAAGAGCAACCCCGAAGGTGGTCAACGACGTGCAAGACACCCAAGAGGCAAAGGAAGCATGAACACAATGAGGTCGTGCCGGTCTTGCAGTCTTTGTTGTGAGTTACCTGCCCTCGTTGAGTTCGACAAACCGATGACCATGTTCGGCCCAGTGAGGAATTATCGATGAACGTCGTTCCGCTGCCCGTCCCGCCGCCATCCCTGCTGACACCGGTACCCCTGCGTCTCGCGGGCGTGAAATGGACCGGGTTCGCGATCATGTTCCTGTTCTTCGGCGTGGCCGGGGGCTGGGCGGCGCTGGCACCATTGGACAGCGCCGCAGTGGCACCGGGCGTTATCAAGGTCGCCGGCGACCGCAAGCTCATCCAGCACCTCGAGGGCGGCATCATCGCGCAGTTGAACGCCGCGAACGGCGACATCGTCAAGGCCGGCAAGGTGCTCATCCGGCTCGACGACACACAGGCAACGGCGCAGCTTGACCTGATCCAGAACCGGATAGCGACGCGTGAGGCGCTGGCCGCGCGTCTCAGGGCCGAGCGCGACGGCAAGGCCGAGATCGAGTTCCATGCCGCGTTGCTCGCCAACCCCGCCAGCGCAGCAAGGGACGCGGTGGCCGCACAGCGCGACGTGTTCGCCGCCAAGCATCACAACTTGAAGGACGAGCGGGAAATTCTCAGCCAGCGCCGTCACCAGATCGAGGAAGAGATCACGGGACTGCAGCAGCTTATCGTCACCGAGGACAAACAGATCGAGGCGATCGAGGGTGAGACCAAGGACCTGGAGAGCCTGCTGGCGAAGGGGCTGACCACCCGCGAGCGGAACCTGTCGCTCAAACGACAACAGCGGGAGATCGAGGGCGAGCGCGCTACCAACGTCGCGTCAATCGCTCGTGCCAGAAGCGCCATGGCCGAGATCGACATGCAAATCCTGAACCTCAACACAGTGCGGCTGAACGCGGCCGTCGATGAGCTGAGCAAGGTCGAGGCGGAGCTGTTTGACCTCAGACAGCAGGAGCGCTCCGCCAGGGACGTGCTCACCCGTACCAATGTCGTCGCACCGGTTGACGGCATCGTCATGGACCTGAAGGTCCACACGGCGGGCGGCGTCGTAAAACCCGGCGAGACATTGATGACAGTCGTGCCGCTCGAACAACAACTCGTGGTCGAGGCCATGGTCAGACCCGAGGATGTCGAGACGATCGCCGCCGGACAGCCCGCGCGCGTCAGCTTCCCCGCCTTCGCCCGCTACAACCTGCCGCCTCTCGAGGGCGTCGTGGAGATCGTGTCGGCTGACCGCATGGTGGACGAGCGCAGCGGGGCACCGTATTTCGCCGCGACCGTTTTGATCGACAGAAACGAGCTCGCCAAGCTGGAGGGCCGCAAGCTCTTGCCCGGCATGTCGAGCGAGGCGATGATCCGGACAGGCGCTCGCACCGTGCTTTCCTACCTCGCCGAGCCGATCACGCAGAACTTCCGCCGGGCGATGCGGGAAAAATAGCCGTAGGCCGCCCTTCTCGCGCCTCGACTTACCGAACGATATATATCGTTCGATCGCGGCGGGCATTCACCGAAAAACTATCCAAGCGCGAATGGACGCGTCCTCTGCCTTGGCCGGACAATGAGTCCGAGGGCCGCATTTCAGATCGATCCTCAGCAACTGGGGTTTGCCAGCATCCAAGTCATGGCGGACGGGCAATCGTAGTTTTCGACGCTTCCGGAACTTGCTTACGTTAAGGCGTGTTCTGTTCTGGTTCTCGAATCCACCATTTTCGGCGCGCCCTGACCTAATTCCAACTGACCCTGGAATAACTCGATCACAATTGGGAGGCAGATTATGGCTACTATTAACGGCAATCTCGTTCTCGACGAGCAAATCGGCGTACAGACCGTCACCAATGATAATGATAAAGAACTCGACGCGACGCTGATCAACACGCTCACCACTCTCGGCGTGGCTGATATCAGTGGCGGTACCGACGCCACAACAGGCTTCCCGCAGGTGGCCGTCAACGACGCCCTCCTTGACACAACCGGAGTGACCGATCTGGCGCTATCGATCCCCGATGACGGCACGGCGAGCGGCCTCTCTACCGTCGACGGTGTGGCAATCTTCCTCTACAACGAAGGCGGCATCATTTATGGGCGCGAGGCCGACGCGAATGGTGACGCTGACCCGAACGGCGACCTGGCGTTCGCTGTTGCGCTGGACGAGAGCGACCTGTCCTCGGCGCAAATTTACCTCATTCAATACGAGCCGCTGGGGCACAGCGATCCTCTCAACGTTGACGATGACGACATCCTGTCGTTTGCCGATGGCAAGATCACACTGGATGTATCGACCACCGAGATCGTAACGACGTTTCAGACACTCGACTTCGCGTCGATCCCGTCAGGTAGCCCGCAGGAGACCCTCACGGTTGCGACAACCGATCCCACTGACAATCACAGCGCCAAGTTTGATGGACTCATCTTCCCGGGGACGGTGGCCGATCCAACGACAGTCCCAACCAACCCCGGAACCAATGATGATCTGAACCCCGACGCCATCGGCTTCGGTGTGAAGGGCGGTCAAGCCTCTCAGATGAATCAAAATGAGGGCTTCTTGGTTCAAGACGCGGCCTGGACTTCTGCTGATCAGGATGCGAACGAAATCGGCGGCATCAGGTTCGACATCCAGGCCGTAGGCGGCGTGAAGAAAGTGAACATTGAGTGGTGGGCTGTCGATAATGGAGTAGTAGTTGCTACCGACACCGACACCGTAAACTTACCTTCCGGCAGCGCCGTCTATGAGAATTATACCATCGAAACGGCCGATAGCGTCGACCAAATCTACGTTCGATTTTACTACGACACAAAGGTAAGCACCTCCGGCGTACGCGTTGAGAACCTCGAAGTCGCGTTCCCATCATCGTCCGAGGTGACGGTCGTCAACCACGAGGATCTCGGGACGCACCTGGTGTTCGAGGACGCCGGGCCGACGTTCACCGACATCACTGGTGATACCTCGCCGTTCCAGGTCGGATTGGCCGCCGGTCAACAGGACACAGGGACGTTCGACCTTACTGCCGGAGCCGATGGCTCACACGTTATCATCACCGAATACACCGATCTCGGAGGCGATGACATCACGGAGATCCTCACCAACGACGGAACCACGCTGACTTACCACGACGTGGCCACCGATACGGACCTCTACCAACTGAACGTGACGGACACGGGGTACACCTTCGACGTGCTCTTCACACCCCACGGTGAGCAGTCCGACCTCAACTTCAATGCGGTCAAGTCGGGCGGTCCTCAGGAGACCTTGACGGTACCCACGGTGGACAACACCGGCAGCATCGTCTTTGACGGTCTTATCTTCAACACTCACCCCGCAGCGGACGCGACCAAGGATGCTTTTACGCCGTTCAACACGGCTCCACTGGGAGGCCCGACTGTAGCTGCTGACGATCTTAACCCCGATGCGGTTGGATTCGGGGTGAAAGGCGGTCAGGCTTCGCAGATTAATAACAACGAGGGCTTCACCTTCCATACTGCGGACGGTTCTGATATCAACAATCTAACCTTTGCGGTCGCAGGAATTGGAAACATCAATGCCATCACTGTAGAATCGTGGCTTTACGACAATGCCGGTAATCTGATCGATCACAATATCGACAACGTTACTGGCTTGCGCTCGGGTAATCAGACCGTGACCATCAACGACGATGGTGGTCAAGCCTTCGACACGGCCTACGTTCAGTTCACGGTCCCCGGTGCCAACTCGGGTGTCCGCATTCTCGACTTCTCGACGAGCATCGAGGCTCCGGTTCCCGATCAACAGATCGACTTCACGCTGGCAAACACCGATCTCGACGGGGATACTGCTACGCAACCACTGAGCATCGTCGCAAGCCAGGACTTCATTGTTTAATGGTGTCCTCGTACACCTGCAAAGAACTTCAACGCCTGGCGATCCGGTCCCCCTTGGGGGACCGGTCGTCCACGAGACATCAAGGCCCTGGACTAAAACTAGGCGACGAGCAAAGCGGCGGCTTGCACACTTACGATGCTGTGGACGACGCTCCGATGTCATCCCGCACAGAGAAATAATGATGAAAGCCAACCAACAGCCCCCTGCCCTGCAAGTGGTGATGAAAGAGGCCAGGCGCGCAATCCGGCCGCTGATCTGGTTCAGCGCCGGCATCAACACTCTGATGCTGACCGGGGCGCTTTACATGCTTCAAGTCTACCACCGGGTGTTGACCAGCCATAGCCTGGAGACGTTGGTGATGCTGTCGCTGATGGCGGCAGGGGCACTCGCGACGATGGCGGGGCTGGAGGTGGTGCGCGGGCGCCTGCTGGCCAAAGTCGGAGCGTGGATGAACGCGCGGCTGGCACCGGTTCTGCTGACCGCATCGGTGGAACATTCCGCCTCGGCGCCCGGTCAGGCAAATGCCCGTCCGCTGCGCGACCTTGATCAAATACGGAACTTCTTCACTAGCCCGAGCATCTTCCCGATCCTCGACGCGCCCTGGGCGCCGCTGTTTTTCGCCGCCATATTCCTCATGCATCCCTGGCTGGGCTGGTTGGCGCTGGTCGGCGGGATCGTGCTGTTTGCGCTGGCCTTGCTCAACGAATACCTCACACGCAAGCCGTTGACCGAGGCCGCAAGCGCACAGTCGCGGGCCTACGTGCAGGCCGAGGCGGCGATCCGCAACGCCGAGGTCGTGCAGGCGATGGGCATGCTGAAGCCGCTGCTGGAAAGCTGGAAGGCACAGCAGGACGAGGCAAACCTGGGACAAGTCCTGGCCGCCAACCGCGGTGGCATCATCGCCGCCATCGCGCGTTGCCACCGACTGGCCCTGCAGATGGCGATACTCGGCCTTGGCGCCTATCTGGTGGTTCGCAACGAGGCCTCGCCCGGCATCATGATCGCCGCCTCGATCCTGATGGGTCGCGCTCTGTCGCCGGTCGAGCAGGCGATCGGCACATGGAAGGCGACGGTCGGGGCGCGTGCCGCCTACCGGCGCCTCACCGCCGTCGCCGGACAGCACCCGGAGGCGACGCCGGTGCTGCCGCTGCCAAGACCGAAAGGCAGGTTCGAGGCCGACAACCTCGTGCTCGCCCGCCAGGGTGGAGAGCCCATCCTGAAAGGGATCAACTTCCGGCTCAATCCGGGCGAGGCGATGGCGCTGATCGGCCCGAGCGCGGCCGGCAAGACGAGCCTGGCGCGAATACTGGCGGGTGCCTGGCGTCCATCCGGGGGGCGTGCGTTGCTGGATGGCATGGACGTTGCCCAATGGGCGGCGGAAGACCGCGGCCATTATGTCGGTTACCTGCCGCAGGACATCGAGCTCTTTGCCGGTACCGTCTCCGAAAACATCTGCCGCTTCACGGGGCTCAACCCAGCGGTCTTCGACAAGGTGGTCAAGGCGGCGCAGTTGGCTGGCGTTCACGAACTGATCAAAGGGCTGCCGAAGGGTTATGCCACCGAGATCGGCGAATCCGGCGCGGTGCTGTCAGGTGGGCAGCGCCAACGCATCGGGTTGGCGCGGGCACTCTACGGCGACCCGGCGCTGCTGATCCTGGACGAGCCCAATTCGAACCTCGACCGCGAGGGTGAGGAGGCATTGATCGCAGCCCTCAGCGCGGTCAAGGCGGCCGGTACGACCATTATCGTGATCGCGCACCGGCAGAACATCATTGAAAAGGTTGACAAGATATTGGTCCTCAACCGGGGCCAGCAAGACCTCTACGGTCCACGTGACTATGTCTTCAACGAACTGGCCGCGCGCATCCGCGCGGTGAGTCCGATGCCGGCTGTAGCGGCAAATCAGGCCGTAGCGGCGAATCAGGCAATACCCGCGAACCAGGCTATTGCGGCGAACCAGGCTATAGCAGCGAACCAAGACAGCGCCCCTGCCCCAACGCGCCGGTACGCGACACGAAAATTGCGGCCGAGCCTCAACCTTGTTGCCGCCCGGCAGGATCTACCGCCAAAGCCAGGAAGCGTTCAAGGAGGCGATGCAGGCGCTGCACAATCATGAAGACGAGACCAGACATGAACGTCGTGCCGTTGCCGCTCCCGCCACCCTCCCGACTGGAACCGGTACCCCTGCGTCTAACCGGTGTGACATGCACTGGGTTTGCTATCATGTTCCTGTTCTTCGGCGTGGCCGGGGGCTGGGCGGCATTGGCGCCGTTGGACAG
>NZ_RZOS01000659.1:0-2340 GCF_004022605.1 Mesorhizobium sp. M4B.F.Ca.ET.089.01.1.1 | reverse complement strand
ATCACGCTTGGGCAACTGACAAAGCCCAATGCTCATAAAGCCGGATCAGGTCCGGCCGGTGTGTGGCGTAGGTGCAGTATGACGATGTGAGCCGCTACACCGTGCGCGTCTCCCAGTCTGTCCATAGACTCGGAAGAAGTCGGACCCGGTCAGTTGCAACTCCCTTTCCCAGCACTCCACTGCCCGGTAGAGCGCATGAAAAATCTCCTTTCGGGCGGTTTCTGTTCTGCCCATGCAGGATTCCAGAACATTGATGAAATCGTTTGTTTCGATGAAAGGCATCCACACTTTGGATGGTTGACACGCGTTTCAAAGATCGTGAACTACATCTCGTCGTTGTGCTCGACGCACTCCCGACAGAGCGCAACCTCATGGGCGCGGCATGCAGGATTAACCGAGCCCAGCCGGTCATGAGTGCGGCCGGCCGGGTCGGGCGATAGGCAGTCATGCCCTGCCCTTCCTGCGGGTCAAGCACTCCGAAAAAACATTTCCCCCATAAATGCTAGATCTTCCGTTGCCTTTTCGCGGGCTTCTGCGTGAGGTGAGGCACGCCATCCATGGCATGTGGCACACGCACGCGATGCCAGTGCACGGTCGTTTTCTCGGCAAGGCCGTTCTCTACCTCGACCCGCACGCGCTCGCCCTGACGGACCCGGATTTCCGGGCCTGGAACGGGCCTTCGGCGCGCAATCGAGCCCGGTTCACCCGGCCCAATGGCGTCCACTTTGGGGGCGCATGCACTGCAGACCCGCTGGACCTGATCCGGGAGAGGATGGGCGCGGCGATTGGAATAGCTATGAAAGCGCATCGGACCGTGGAACTGCGCGCGCAGACTTTCGGAGGAAGGCTCGCTTTTAAACGTTATCGTGCAACTCTGACCGTTCTTCGCCTTGGCGGGTGCCGCGGAAGAATCCCGGGTTCTGCGAGCGCTGCGAGAACACCTGCGGTCGATCCTGTACCACAATCTCGCGAAGCTCGATGCTCTCTACAAACGATGTCTTGGATTCTCACGCCCTTATTTCAGCACTTCGCTCGCTTGCCCGACTCGGCCGCGGTCAGCCTTCACCGCCAATTTTATTGGCGCAGCGACGTTCCTATCGGTTCAGGCGAAGCTTCTTGAACCTGCCGCTCTCTCGTTGCCCTGGCACGATTAATCGTCCTCTCAGTCTGTCATTGGCGGAGTCGCTCCTGAGGCGCGCGCCGGCGAGTTCGAGGAGCGCGTGGCTATCTCCTCGGTCCAGCCGGATTCCGCTGCGCGCTCAGCCAATTCCTGGAAGGCCGATTCCAAGGCGAGCTGGCATTGAAGGCCGCGGTCCGGATGGTCGACTAGCTTGGTTCCACGATCGCAATGCTTGATCGCTTCATTGCAGGCCATGGGCTCTCGCCCTCTCCTTTTGCCACACGAGGCGCCAGCTCACGTGTTGTGCGCCCCGGCAACCGCTTTCACCAGCCGCTCCAGCGATCCCGCGCGCTCCAGCTCCGCAAAGAATGATGCGGCGTGACGCTACCCAGCCGGTGCTTCTCGGCCATTTGCACACATAGGGATAGTCGACCATGAAATCGGACCGAGGCGAGGCGTTGGACGTTTCAGTCTTGGTCTGAATGCGCCGCCCACGAGCCGATCGGCCTTCTCGATGATTTGGCGCACCCTCGTTGTCGACAAGCCATGTTCCTGAGCCAGGTCGGCGAAACTCTTGCCCTTCAGAAAGCCGTCGACCAGGGCTATGTTCCTATCGACGGTCGGCTAAATCCCAGCAGGCGCGCGCAGTTTTCCGGCATCATTCCGTTTGTTCATCCGCTTGTCCGCGCCCCCTGCAAATCCTACCGGGCCAAATCGGTGCTTGGAAGACCCACTCATGTCATGGCCTCGGGAAAGTACAAGGCCGACGGTTATGTGAATACGAAAGATGCTGGCGATCACCATGATCGTTGGTGACCGCTGACCTCCCCAATGTCGGCTTCGACGGCACACCGGGAGCTCTCGGCAATGTTGAATAATTCCGTTTGAAGATGGTTGACTTCGTCGTCGAGGCTCGATCCATCAGGATCGGTATCGACGATTCTATATTTGAGAAACCCAAATTCGTTTGACTCGCGCAATTCGCTGTACGGCGTATCATCGCAAGCGCGGGATTCCGACATCCTGCGAAGTGCCCGCGTTGCTGGAATCGATTTTGCGGAAGTAAAAAGGCCCCGGCGCTGGGTCGGCGCGCAGGGCCTTCAGGCATGTACGAGCTACCAGCATGTCCAGTTATGATCGTGCGCTATCATAATGAACAAACGGTGAATGATCGCTATCCGAGGTGCAGGGCGGGCGAGATGGTGGGGCGGTGGGGGACC
>NZ_RZOS01000658.1:0-2361 GCF_004022605.1 Mesorhizobium sp. M4B.F.Ca.ET.089.01.1.1 | reverse complement strand
GCTCGACCGCCGTTCGCTGTCGGACCATTTCCTGCGCGACATCGGCATGCTCGACGGACGCGTGCCTCCCGGCACCCTTCGCTGAGGCAAGTCCGGCGCCTTGACCGACGCGAAGGAGGGAAAGATGGATGCATTATCGCAGGCTCTGGCGAAGAGCCGTCAAACGATCAGCGCGTATGAGGACTATGCGGAACGCTACGATCAAATCGTGCGGCATGTTCCCAACGAGAGAGAACAGGCATCCCTGAAGCGGCTTGTGGCGATCGCCGGCACAGCCGGCCAGATTCTCGAAGTCGGGTCCGGAGCGGGATACGACGCCGACTTTCTGGAGGCCTTGGGCGTCAAGGTTCGCCGTACCGACGCGACAAAGCGGTTTCTCGAGTTGCAGGCCGCGCGCGGCAAGCACGGCGAGCTTCTCGATCTCCTCACCGACGACCTCGGCGGCCCCTACGATGCCGTGCTTGCGCTCGCCGTCCTGATCCATGTGCCCCGCGACCAGATCGAACAGGTGCTCGCCAAGATAGCCGGATCGCTGCGGCCAGGCGGCGCCTTCCTGGTGTCGATGCGCAATGGCGACGGCGAGACGGACGGCAACTATCATACCGTCCTGTGGCGCCGGGACGACTTCGCGGCCCGTATCGAAAGCGCCGGGCTGGTCCTGATCAGGGACGATTTCAACGAGGGCCGCAATCGCGAGGAATGGAACACGTTCCTGGCTGTCAGGCCGGCATGACGCGACGCTTTTCCCTTCTCCCCTTGTGGGAGAAGGTGGCCGCGAAGCGGCCGGATGAGGGGTGCTCCAGCTTGACGCGAACCTACGCCAACCTTGATGGTGATGTGATCGCATCGCCAGCCTCACGGATTGTCTAAAAGCAAATCGGCCCGATCTTGCGACCGGGCCGATCCGTTTCAGATGCTCAATCGCCTCAGCTGCACCCGCTCGTCGAACCGCAGGTGTCGCACTTCTCGCAGGTGCCGTTCCGCACCATGGTGAAGTTGTGGCACTCCGAGCATTCGTTGCCGGTGTAGCCCTGCAGCAGCGACTGCTGGCGCCGTGTCGCGGCGAGCTTCTTGGCGTCGGCGGCTTCCTGCGCGGCGGCGTCGGTGAACAGTGCCTCGGTGCTGGAAACCTCGGCTTCTTCTTCGACGATGTCCTCGGCCAGTTCCCTGGCGCGCTCCTCATAGTCGCGTTTGTAGGCGATGGCCTCGTCGCTCGCCGGCTTCAGCGTCAAGACGTTGGAGCCGGAGAAGGCGGTCGGTGCCGCGCGAGCAGGGGCCGTCGTCGGCGCCGCGCCGCCAAAGCCCTTGGGATCGCCGCCGGCGCCCGAGACCAGCTTGACCGGCGAAACGCCGCGGGTCAGGCCCTTCGAGAACGGCGTCGCCTTGCCTTCGGTGATGCCGCGGCCAAGCGCCGTCTTGTCGAAGTCCGACTGGTCGACATGGGCAAGGTCGTGGCGGGCGAGGTAGGAGACGGCGAGCTCGCGGAACACGTAGTCGAGGATCGACGTCGCGTTCTTGATCGCGTCGTTGCCCTGCACCATGCCGGCCGGCTCGAACTTGGTGAAAGTGAAGGCCTCGACATATTCGTCGAGCGGCACGCCATACTGCAGGCCGAGCGAGATGGCGATGGCGAAGTTGTTCATCATCGCGCGGAAGGCAGCACCTTCCTTGTGCATGTCGATGAAGATTTCGCCGAGGCGCCCGTCGTCGAACTCGCCGGTGCGGAGATACACCTTGTGGCCGCCGACCACTGCCTTCTGCGTGTAGCCCTTGCGGCGGTTCGGCAGCTTCTCGCGGTCGCGGTAGAGCCGCTCCACCACGCGCTCGACGATCTTTTCCGTCACCTGCACGGCGCGCTGCGCGGCGGGTGCCGCGATCAGCTGCTCGACCACCTCATCCTCATCCTCCTCGCCGTCGGCGAGCAGCGAGGCATTGAGCGGCTGCGACAGCTTCGAGCCGTCGCGATAGAGCGCGTTGGCCTTCAGCGCCAGCTTCCACGACAGCATGTAGGCGTTCTTGGCGTCCTCCACCGTCGCTTCGTTCGGCATGTTGATGGTCTTGGAGATGGCGCCGGAGATGAAGGGCTGCGCCGCCGCCATCATCAGGATGTGGCTGTTGATCGACAGCGAGCGCTTGCCGATCTTGCCGCACGGGCTGGCGCAGTCGAACACCGCGAGGTGCTCGGCCTTCAGGAACGGCGCGCCTTCCAGTGTCATGGCACCGCAGACATGGATGTTGGCGGCCTCGATGTCCTTCTTCGAGAAGCCAAGCGCCGGCAGCATCTCGAACGAGAAATCGCCGAGCTGCTCGTCGGTGAAGCCGAGCGTCTCCTTCACCCAGTCGGCGCCCAGCGTCCACTGG
>NZ_RZOS01000657.1:0-2367 GCF_004022605.1 Mesorhizobium sp. M4B.F.Ca.ET.089.01.1.1 | reverse complement strand
ACGCTGGAGATCCCGAGCATGCCGTTCAACCTGTTCGTGATGCCCAACCTGCCACTGGCTGTATCCGACGCGGCGGAGAGTTTTTGGACGGCAGCGCACTGGTACCTCGCCTATGCCGGCATCGCGCTCGTCGTCCTGCATATCCTGGCCGCGTTGCGCCATCATTTCTGGCTGCGCGACAGCGTGCTTGCGCGCATGATCACGCCTTCGTCAGGCCGGGAATAGAAGACCGCCGTCGTTCGTTGGTGAGGCGAGAAGACAGCAATGCGCTGCCTCAGAAAAAGGACCTCCCCCATGCATGCGCGCATCCTTGGATTGGCGGCCCTTGCCGCTTGCCTTGCCGTGCCCGCCATCGCGGCGGTGGCGCTCAGCGACGCCGCCGGCAGCTACACGATCAGCCCGGCCGCATCGAACATCCGCTTCACCATCGGCAAGGCGGGCGGCGGCGGCTTCGACGGCGCCTTCGCCCGCTTCAAGGGCAGCATCCGCATCGACAACGGCAATGTCGAACGCTCGCAGGTCAACCTCACCATCTTTCCCGAGAGCGTCGGCACCGGCCAGAACCGCATCGATGCCTTCCTGCGCTCCGACGCGGTGTTCGACAGCACCAACAGCCCGGAAATCCAGTTCCGCTCGACCAATGTGACCCGTACCGGCGACACGACGGCCTTGGTCACCGGCCGGCTGACGGCGCGCGGCAAGACGTTTCCGGAAAAATTCACCGCCGAGCTCAGCAGCCTCAAGGCCGGCACGATCAAATTCCACGTCACCGGCAAGGTGTTGAGGTCACGCTACGGCATGGATGTCGGCACGCCGATCTATTCCAACGTCGTCAACTTCGACATGACGCTGACGGGCAAGAGGGGCTGAGGCGCATTTCCTCGCCCCCGGCAAAGCGGGCCACGCTATGCACACATCTTCTGTGATTGGCGTGACTGATCAGGCCGTAGCTTGATTGCCACGTGGTTCCCCCAATCCGTCGCTGCTTCGCAGTGCCACCTTTCCCCCCTCCGGAGGGAAAGGAAGGGAGCGTTGCTGGAGGAGCGTTGATGGCAAAAAGCTAGGCGCCTTCCTCTACCCCGTCGATCGGGAGAGAGGTGGCTCGGCGAAGCCGAGACGGAGTGGGGGTCGACCAGCGCTACATTGGACAATGCATGCGCCAAGCTACGGAGCGTCTGCGATTGGCTTTTCCCCTGAATTGGGGCACACCTCCATGATGTAAATCGACATGGAGAAGCGTGATGTTCCGATGGGGTGTTCTGTCGACGGCCAAGATCGGCCGCGAGCAGCTGTTGCCGGCGATCGTCGAGGCGGAGAACGGCGTCCTGTCGGCGATCGCCAGCCGCGATCTGGCGAAAGCCCGGGCGCTCGCCGACCGTTTCGGCGCGCCGCATGCTTTCGGCTCCTATGAGGAACTGCTCGCGTCGAAGGACATCGACGGCGTCTACATCCCGCTGCCCACCTCGCAGCATGTCGAGTGGACGGCCAAGGCGATCCAAGCCGGAAAACATGTGCTGGTCGAGAAGCCGCTGGCGCTCGACGCCAAGGACATCGCGCCGCTGATCAAGCTGCGCGATGAGAAGAAGGTGCTGGTCTGCGAAGCCTTCATGGTCATCTACCACCCGCAATGGATCAAGGTGCGCGACCTGATCGCCAGCGGCGCCATCGGCCGGCTGCGCCACGTGCAGGGCGCGTTCTCCTATTACAACGTCGACCCCAAGAACATGCGCAACCAGCTCGACCTCGGCGGCGGCGCGTTGCCCGACATCGGCGTCTACCCGACAGTGTCGACACGCTTTTCGACCGGCAAGGAGCCGCAGCGCGTGCAGGCGACGATCGAGCGCGACAAGACCTTCGGCACCGACATCTATTCCTCGATCCGCGCCGATTTCGGCGATTTCGAACTGTCCTTCTACCTGTCGACGCAGATGGCGGCGCGGCAGGTGATGGTGTTCCACGGCGAGAAGGGTTTCATCGAGGTGTTCTCGCCGTTCAATGCCGGGCTCTACGACCACCATCGGGTCGAGCTGCACAACCAAAACCACACCGAGGCGCAGGTGTTCCGCTTCCCCGGCACGCAGCAGTACCGGCTGGAGGTCGAGACCTTCGCCAGGGCGGCGCAGGGCGGCAAGGAGCGCGTCTTCACGCTGGAGGAATCGGTGCTCAACCAGAAGGTCATCGATGCCATCTTCCGCGCCGGCGGCAAGGACGGCTGGGAACCGGTCTGAGTCTTTGTCTTGACGCAATTCCGGACGGAAAACCGCTTCACACTTTTCCTGGAATTGCTCTATCGGCCTTGGGGGGAGCAAAAATGGCTGACGATGCGGATGTCATCATTGTCGGCGCGGGGCTGGCCGGCCTCGTCGC
>NZ_RZOS01000656.1:0-2369 GCF_004022605.1 Mesorhizobium sp. M4B.F.Ca.ET.089.01.1.1 | reverse complement strand
GTTCGGAGCCCGCCCCTGATGGAGGAGGAGTTCAGCGACGACGAAATTCTCGGTCGAATTCTGCGCAAACCCACCGTCGAGGACCCCCCTCAGCGGCCTTTCAAGCCTTGGCACCGTCCGCGCAAGCAGTGGGTCCGGCGATATCAGTGGCACGACCCGCTCCTCCGCATGCTTCGCGAGACGCACTTCCCGGATGACGCCAGGACCGTGCGCTACCTGAGCCTGCCCGGCGAGGATCTTCTAGACGTGCGCGTCCTCCGCGAGGCATGCGAGCTGGCTGGCCTCGATCTCCGCTTCACCGGCCTCAACTCGGTGCGCCGGGGCTCGGCGGATGACGTACAGCTGAACATCGCTGAAAGCGCGGTCCGAGGCCTTGCGCGGATCCACAGCGGCTCGACGATCTTGCGTGAGCGGTTTGAATCTATTGCGAACCGGAGGTCGCTTGCGTACCCTGAGGTACGCGGCGGCGGACCCTTTCACGCGGTGAACATCGATCTCTGCGACCACATCGCGCTGCGCGCGGCCGGTCCCGGGCGCGCGACCGTAATAGATGCGCTGGCCGAGATCATCCAGCTGCAGCTGGTCAATGCGATCCATCCATGGCTGCTGTTCATCACCACACGCGTGGCGCCGAACCGTGTAGACGACCGGAACCTCTCGGCGCTGATCGCGGCTATATCGGACAACGTGGAAGCAAGCGACGAGTTCGGGCGAAGGGCTGGCGAGCTGCTGCGGGCCGACGGCGACAGGCTGCGTGCCGCGCTGGCCAATCCAAACTCCCTGGAGCCGCGGGCGTTCATGAACTTATTCGCTCTCGGGTTTGGCAAGTGGCTGCTGCGATTTGTCGGAGCGGCTCATCCGGAGCGCACCCTTCAAATGCTGCCTAGCTGCTTCTACGCGGTGCTTCCGGACCACCCCGACATGCTGTCGCTTGGATTTCGATGCGACATTGTGCAGGCACCTGCGCACGACCGCTATCGCATGGTCGGCGGGCGCGCTGGAGTCGCTGCAGCAAACGAAGTAGACCATGGGCTACGCCTGCTCGAGGCGACAGGCGAGCTCTTCGATCTCGACGAGATGCTTGGGCGGGAGGCTCAGCTGCTGGAGTCTCTGACGGTCGAATCCGCGGATCTGCTCCGGTCGGCGCATTACGACGTGGATGGAGCCGCTGGATACCGGGGCTGGCTGGAAGCCGATGCCGTGTAGCGCGCAGCTGATCAAGCCAGCGCGGTCTATATGTGCGCCGCATTTCCGCTAAGGTGCGGATTCCGACGTGAAGCCGGCCGCCATTCCGATCAAAGACCGGCCACCATTCCGATTTGAAGCCGGCCACCATTCCAATCAAAAGTCGGCCAGTTTTCGGCACTGAACATTACCTCCTGGGTCAGCAACTTTGGCATCAAATGCCCCGCGATGAACGGGGAGATTTTGATGCCGGCAAAGAGAAGGCTGACCATGAGACAGTTACGACAAATGCTGCGGCTTGCCGGAAGCGGGACCAGCTCCCGCGAGATTGCCGTCGTGCTGGGAATAGCGCGCAGTACGGTGCAGGATAATCTGCAGCGCGCAGCGGCGGTTGGATTGAGCTGGCCCTTGCCGGGCGAACTGACCGACGATGCGCTCGAGAACAAACTCTTCACTCGCAACGGCGTCAAACAGGGCACGAGAAGACGCACAGAACCGAACTGGGCCGATCTTGCGGTCGAACTCAAGAAGCCCGGCGTCACCTTGCTCATCCTCTGGGAGGAGTATCGTGGGTCGCATCCCGAAGGATATGGCTACAGTCGCTTCTGCGAACTCTTTCGCGGTTTCGAGCAGCGGCTTTCGCCGACGATGCGCCAGGAGCATGCGGCCGGCGACAAGGTCTTCGTCGACTATTCCGGCAAGAAGATCCCGATTGTTGATCGCAAGACCGGTGAGATCCGTGAGGCGGAGATCTTCGTGGCGGTGCTCGGCGCCTCCAGCTTCACCTATGCTGAGGCGACTTGGACGCAAACGCTCCCCGACTGGATCGGCTCGCATGTCCGGATGTTTCGTTTCTTCGGAGGCGTTCCCCGGCTGATCGTTCCCGACAATCTGAAGTCTGGCGTCAGCCGCGCCAGTTTCTACGATCCCGAGATCAACCGAAGCTACGGCATGATGGCATCCCACTATGGTGTCGGTGTCCTGCCGGCACGGCCGCGGCGACCGAAGGACAAGGCGATTGTTTCATAGTGAGTCCTGTTCGGTTGATGGCACGGTAATTGAGGCACGGCGGGCGGCAACGGCGTTTCGGCCCGGGCGGCCTTTGATGATCTCGAGGTCGTGAGCAATGTCCCACAGACCACGGTTGAGATTGTCGCTGCAGACTTTGGTGCTGAGCCCCTGGC
>NZ_RZOS01000655.1:0-2369 GCF_004022605.1 Mesorhizobium sp. M4B.F.Ca.ET.089.01.1.1 | reverse complement strand
GAGCACCAGCGTGCCCATCGGCTTGCGCTCCACCCACAGCCGGCTCATCACCGGATGGTCGGGCACGGCGCAGGAATCGGTGACCACGATGTTGGGGTCGTCGAGATTCTGCCTGGTCACCTCGATCATCAGCAGCGTGCCCGGCGAATAGGCCGACAGGGTCTCGTCATAGGCGGTCTTCCAGGTGTAGGCGACACCGCCCTCGACGAATACGATCAGGCAAGCGATGGTGCGGCCGTCGAGCGTCAGCGAATGGATGCGGCAGAGATCTTGCTCGGCCAGCCGGTGCACGGCCTCGCGGGCGAAGGCGGCGCGGTAGCGGTCGATCGCCATGGCGGTGCGTTCGCGGCCCTTCCAGCCGGCCGCCTCCAGCGTCAGGAAGGCCTCGATGGCATGGCGGATATCGTCCGGACCGCGCGCGACCAGATGTTCGAGCTGGCCGAGGTCGGCAAGGCGGCGCTTCAATCGGCGGAATTCGCGGTAATGGTGCGAGCGCAGCGACGCCTTGAGGTAATCCTCGGCGTCAGCCTCGCTTTCCAGCACCGGACGGTCCATCCTGCCGGTGGTGACCATGGTCAGGCCGCGCGTGTCGGCGAAGGTAGTCAACAGGCTCGCCACCGGTCCGTCCAGCCGGATGTCGGGCAGCACGAAAACCTTCGGCATCTTGAGGTGCGGCCTGGACAGCATCGAGACGAAATCCTCAATGACGCCGACCGGATCGTCGCGGTCGACCAGCGGCGTGCCGAGCGGGCCGAACGGGCTCGACCAGGTGCGCATGACGGGTACGCCGAGCGGGATCGCCGGCCGCTCGACCGAGAACGGCACCAGCAGGCGCAGTCGGTTGCGGTATTCGTCGCCGTCGCGGATCACCGCCAGTTTGACCTCGCGGTCCTCGAGCCTCGGCATGGCCGGTGCCAGGAAGCGCGGGTTGAAGAAGATGTTGGGCTCGACGGTGCGGGTGCAGAGATAGTCGAGTTCCTCGACCAGGTCGAAGCCGGCGGAAGCCGGATAGATGGCAAGCTTGCGCTCCGGCCGGTTGTTGGCAAGGATCTCGATATGGGCGGGGTCGGCGTCGCGCGCCAGGCCGGCAAGACCTTGCACCATGGCGCCGGCCGGACCGCCGCTGGTTTCCTCGAGCAACGGGATGGCGGCCATCAGGCGGTCCCTTTCCTGGCGGTCGCAAAGATCAACATGACGATGCCGAGCTTGCGCCAGACGGTGAAGGAGAGCGCGCTGGCCTCGAAGACCATGGCGAGGCTGGTGGCGATCGCCGCGCCCCACAGGTGGAAGAACGGGATCAAGAGCACGTTGAGGCCGATGTTGAAGGCAAGCGTCATGGCGTAGACGCCGGCGCAGATGTTCTGGTTGCCGCTCATGGTGAGCAGGCTCTCGCAGGGGCCGACGGCGGCGCGCGCCACGACGCCGAAGACGAGCAGGAACAAAAGCGGATAGCCGGCGGTGAATTCGGGGCCGAACAGCACCAGCATCGGCTGCCCCAGCGCCAGCACCAGCAGCGCCATCAAGAGCGAGGGCCAAAAGGTCCACGACACCGTCTCGCGGGCGAAGGCGGCAAGCCGCTCCGGCTCGCCATGGGTGAACTGGGCGTAGCGCTGGGCGACGCCGGCCTTGACGGCGAAATAGACGAAATGCACCAGCGCAAGGGTCTTCACCGTGGCGAAATAGACGGCGACGTCATCGGGATCGAGATAGGCGCCGACCATCAGCACGTCGGCATTGGTGAGCAGGAAGAAGAAGCTCTCGACCAGGAAGATCGGCAGCGAGACCATGAACCATTGCGCGAAATGCACCTTCATCGGGCCGGCCGCCAGCTTGCGGTCGATGCGCGCTGTGACGCCCATGAACTGGCCGAGCGTGGTGGCGTAGGTAGCGGCGATCGAAGCGAAGATCGCGGTCCTGGCATCGGGCGCATAGCCCGCCGCCAGCATCAGCGCCATGAACACCAGGATCAGCACCGGCCGCACCAGATAGGTCGGCGACAGCGCGAACAGCGCCCATGAATTCGCCCGCGCCAGCCCTTGCAGGAGATCGCCCAGCGCGATCATCGGCAGGCAGATGACGCCGAGGATGAACGGCACGACATAGTAGTTCTCGATCCAGGGCGAGAAGAGCCAGACGCCGAGCGCGCCGAGGCCGGCGATGGCCGTCGAGGCGACCAGCACGAACAGCCGGCTCGCCATCACGATGCCGCGCAGTTCGGCGAGCAGGCCGCGCTCGCGATATTCGGGGATGAAGCGGATGACGGAGGTGTGGAAGCCGAGGCAGGCGAGGTTGCCGACGATCACCATCGTCACCCAGACCAGCACGAAGATGCCGTATTCGAAGGAGCCCATCCAGCGTGCCATCAGCAC
>NZ_RZOS01000654.1:0-2369 GCF_004022605.1 Mesorhizobium sp. M4B.F.Ca.ET.089.01.1.1 | reverse complement strand
GATCTAAGCCAGGATGTTGACGGCCCGCGCCGCCACCAGCGCGATCGTCAGCAGCGAGATCAACGCCTCCGCCATCATCAAGAGCTTGGCGCGCTGGGTAAGCGGCAAGGTGTCGGTCGGCGAGAATGCCGTCGCGTTGGTGAACGCCAGGAAGGCATAGTCGACGAAGCCGGGCAGCCAGCCGCGGATCTCGCGGTCGGGCAGCGTCATCTGCGGAAACAGGAAATCGGCCTGCGCGCGCTTGACCAGCCCACAGGTCGGCGGCCCGCCGCGGTCCGTGCTCCAGAACCAGAGCGCGAAGACGATGACGTTGGTGACCCAGATGTTGAGCGCATCGACAAGCAGCGTGCTGCCGGCGCCGGCATGGCCTTCGAGCAGCGCCCTGACCAGGAAGACCAGCGCCCCGCAGTTCATGACGCTGATGACGCCGGTGAGGACCAGCGCGATGCGGCGGATGTAAAGGCGAAACCGGCCGATCGCGTACCAATGCTCGTGGTCGACGGCCTTCCGTGTCGCCATTTGCGTCCACGCCGTCGCGACCGACAGGGGCACCAGCAGCACCGCCTCGATCGCAGGCGCCAGCCAGCGCGGGCCGAACGACAGGTCGTTTATGACCAGAAGCTGCAGGCAGATGATGACGAGGACCGCCGCGCGTGCCGACCAGAAATCAAGCGCGCGGTGGTGGATGACGGCATGCTCGTGACGCATGATGAATGCAGGAACCAGTTGCGGTGGACGATGCAGTTCCACCCAATCTTGGTCTTGCAGTGGTCGCGCCAGAACACATTTTCGTAAGTCTGACGTTACCGGGCTCGGCCCCGAACGAAAAAGGCGCCGGATTTCTCCGGCGCCCTTGACTGGATCCAAAGCAGCAAGCGGTTCAGCCGTTGGCGGCCTGCTTGTGCTGGACCGTATGGCTCTTCTTGAGCAGGTCCGAGACCAGGAAGGCGAGCTCGATCGCCTGGTCGGCGTTGAGGCGCGGGTCGCAATGCGTGTGGTAGCGGTCCTGCAGGTCTTCCGCGGTGATGGCGCGGGCACCGCCGGTGCATTCGGTGACGTTCTTGCCGGTCATCTCGACATGGATGCCGCCGGGATGCGTGCCTTCGGCCCGGTGCACTTCGAAGAAGGTCTGCACCTCCTTCAGGATGCGATCGAACGGCCGCGTCTTGTAGCCGGCGGCCTCGATCGTGTTGCCATGCATCGGGTCCGAGGACCACACCACGCTGCGCCCTTCCTTCTGCACTGCCCGCACCAGCTTCGGCAGATGCTCGGCCACCTTGTCGGAACCGAAGCGCGCGATCAGCGTCAGCCGTCCCGGCTCGTTTTCCGGATTGAGCAGGTCGATCAGTTCCAGCAACCCGTCCGGCGTCAGCGACGGGCCGCATTTCAGGCCGAGCGGATTCTTGATGCCGCGGCAATATTCGACATGGGCATGGTCGGGCTGGCGCGTGCGGTCGCCGATCCAGATCATGTGGCCCGACGTCGCGTACCAGTCGCCCGAGGTCGAATCGACGCGGGTCAGCGCCTCTTCGTAGCCGAGCAGCAGCGCCTCGTGGCTGGTGTAGAAATCGGTCTCGCGCAACGCGAAGTTGGTCTCCGAGGTGATGCCGACCGCCTTCATGAAGTCCATCGTCTCGGTGATGCGGTTGGCGAGCGACTCGTATTTTTCGCCCTGCGGGCTGTCGGACACGAAGCCGAGCATCCAGCGATGCACATTCTCCAGGCTGGCATAGCCGCCCTGGGCAAAGGCGCGCAGCAGATTGAGCGTCGCCGCCGACTGGCGGTAGGCCATTTCCTGCCGGGCGGGATCGGGGATGCGCGACCTGGCGTCGAACTCGATGCCGTTGATGATGTCGCCGCGATAGCTTGGCAGCGTCACGCCGGCCTTGGTCTCGTTGTCGGACGAGCGCGGCTTGGCGAACTGGCCGGCGACGCGGCCAACCTTCACCACCGGCTGCGCGCCGGCGAAGGTCAGAACGACGGACATCTGCAGAAAGACGCGGAAGAAGTCGCGGATGTTGTCCGCGCCATGCTCGGCAAAGCTTTCGGCGCAATCGCCACCCTGGAGCAGGAAGGCGTCGCCGGCGGCGACGGCCGCCAACTGCTTCTTCAGCTTGCGCGCCTCACCGGCAAAAACCAGCGGCGGAAAGGTGGCGAGCTGGGCTTCCGTGTTCTTCAGCGCGGCAAGGTCCGGATAGGCGGGAACCTGCTTGATCGGCTTTTCTCTCCACGAATTCGGCGACCATTTCGTCATCGTTGCACCCAAACGCCCTTCAGCGGCAATTCCAGGAAAACTGTGATCTCCGTGCGGAATTGCGTCAAACAAACAGATGAACGGGCACCCTCGCCCGCCATTCCCGCCCCTATAT
>NZ_RZOS01000653.1:0-2371 GCF_004022605.1 Mesorhizobium sp. M4B.F.Ca.ET.089.01.1.1 | reverse complement strand
AACTGTAGAGCGCGGCGCCCAGCGGATCGGCGAGCCCGATCTTGACTTGGCCGCTCTTGGCCTTCAGCCCGAGCCCGACGCCGGCCAGCGTCCCGCCGGAGCCGACCGCCGAGACGAACCCATCGACCTTGCCGCCGGTCTGGGTCCAGATCTCCTCAGCCGTCGTCCTGATATGGCCGTCGCGGTTGGCGACGTTGTCGAACTGGTTGGCCCAGATCGCG
This sequence comes from Mesorhizobium sp. M4B.F.Ca.ET.089.01.1.1, assembly GCF_004022605.1. NCBI lineage: Bacteria > Pseudomonadati > Pseudomonadota > Alphaproteobacteria > Hyphomicrobiales > Phyllobacteriaceae > Mesorhizobium > Mesorhizobium sp. M4B.F.Ca.ET.089.01.1.1. Next base: position 2,150 of record NZ_RZOS01000653.1, on the reverse strand, counting down.
CCATTCGGCTCGGTGCGCGCCAATTGCTCGGCCATGCGCCCCGACAGCTTCACATAGTTGTTGGGGTTCTTGTAGGGCACCGCCGGCACCTCGATCAGCTCGGCGCCGAGCAATTTGATCGTGTCCTTCTTCTCCTGGCTCTGCGTGTCCGGAATGACGATCACCGTGCGATAGCCGAGCGCCTTGGCGACCAGCGTCAGGCCGATGCCGGTGTTGCCGGCCGTGCCCTCGACGATGACGCCGCCCGGCCTCAGCAATCCGCGCTGCTCGGCATCGCGGATGATGAACAGGCCGGCGCGGTCCTTGACCGACTGTCCCGGGTTCATGAACTCGGCCTTGCCCAGGATCTCGCAGCCGGTTGCTTCCGAGGCCTTGTTGAGGCGGATCAGGGGCGTGTTGCCGATCGCGTCGATCACAGAACGGGGCATCAAGGATTCCTTGTATGAGCGAGGCGAGACCCTAGAAACCCAAAGGCCCGGTTTCAAGGCAAGAATTCGCCTGGACCAGTCGCATTTCGGGCATTGCAATCTCCTGAATTCAGATGCCGTGTTCCGGCACGCATTTCAACCTTGCGCCGAAAAGCGCTCTTTTCATTCGATTCCTTCGCCGCTAGAGCACTACCGACACACTGGCAGGACTTAGCATGACACTCTATCGGGCCAACCCGAAGCATGGCGTCGCCTGGATCACGGGCGGCAGCAGCGGCATCGGCCGCGCACTGGCCAAGGATCTCGCCTCGAAGGGCTACGCCGTGGCGGTGAGCGCGCTCGCGGACGATCCGATCGACACGCTGATCGTCGAGACGGCGCAGATGCCCGGGCATGTGAAGTCGTTTCCTTGCGACGTCACCGACGAGACGGGGATGGCAAGGACGGCCGCCGCGATCGAGAAGGACATGGGGCCGATCGTGCTCGCGGTCTTCAACGCCGGCAACTACATCGCCACGCCGGGCGAGCATCTCGTGGTGCGCGATTTCCGCCGCTCCTTCGACGTCAACTATTTCGGCATCGTCAACGGCCTGGTGCCTGTCGTCGAGCATATGCGCGTGCGCGGGCGCGGCCATGTCGTTCTCGTCGGTTCGGTCACCGCCTATTCCGGCTGGCCGACCACCGCCGCCTATGGCGGCACCAAGGCGGCGATCAACATCCTGGCGGAATCGCTGAAATACGACTTCGACAAGATGAACATCAGGGTTCAGGTGATGAACCCGGGCTTCGTCGACACCCCGCTGACGGAAAAGAACACGATGCCGATGCCGGGGCTGATGCCTGTCCACCGCGCATCCCGCCGCATGGTGCGCGGCATCGAGAAGGGTGGCTTCGAGGTCACCTTCCCCTACCGCATAAGCTGGCCGCTGAAATTGCTCGGCCTCTTGCCGCGACCAATCTGCCGCTGGGTGATCGGCATCACGACCGGCTGGAGGGCGCGGCCGCTGAATTTCGACCGCAAGCTGCCGGGCGTGGCCGACCAGGCGTCGGACCAGGCGAGCTGATCTGGCGAACGGCGATTGCCTGTTACACGGCACGGCCATAGGTTGAGAATTGTTGCTTGGAGCTTCTGATGGGGCGGCGGATCGTGCTTGCGGTACTGGGGCTCGCTGTCATCTTCTCCATGGCCTTTGTTCTCGGCCCACGCGTGTCCGTCGACACGAGGATCCGTTTCGACCCTTCCATCATTGGCGACGATCCGCAGGCCTATCTGGCGCGCGAAGAGGCCGCCGTGCCCAACATCCGCGACGGGCTGGAAAAGGAGATCATCTGGGCAAATCCTATGGTTCACGCCAAGACGCCGCTGGCCATGGTCTACATCCATGGCTTCTCGGCCTCGAAGGGCGAGGTCCGGCCGCTGCCCGACGACGTCGCCGATGAGCTTGGTGCCAACCTGTTCTACACGCGCCTCACCGGCCACGGCCAGGACGGCGCCGCGATGGCCGAGGGCAGCGTCAATGCCTGGATCAACGACTACGAGGAGGCGCTCGCCATCGGCCGGGCGATCGGCGACAGGGTGATCGTCATTGCCACCTCGACGGGTGGCTCGCTGGCGGCATGGGCCGCGACAGAGCCGCGCGCCTCGGACGGGGTTGCGGCGATCGCGTTTATATCGCCCAACTTCGGCGTCAAGGCGTCCGGGGCGGAACTGCTCACCAAGCC
>NZ_RZOS01000652.1:0-2381 GCF_004022605.1 Mesorhizobium sp. M4B.F.Ca.ET.089.01.1.1 | reverse complement strand
GGTGAGAACCGTGTGCTTCAATTCGTCGAGGTCGACGTTGCAGGCGCGCATGACGGCGGCCGCCTCGGTGTCGTCGATCAACGCGAGCAGCAGGTGTTCGAGTGTTGCGTATTCATGGTGCCGCTCATTGGCGAGCGTCAGCGCCTGATGTAGCGCCTTTTCCAGGCCTTGGGAGAAAGCCGGCATGTTACCTCACTTCTTCTCCATCACGCATTGCAGCGGATGCTGATTCTGTCGGGCGAAATCCATGACCTGGGACACTTTGGTCTCGGCCACCTCGAATGTATAGACCCCGCACTCGCCCACTCCATGATTGTGAACATGAAGCATGATGCGTGTGGCGGCTTCGCGGTCCTTCTGGAAAAAACGCTCCAGCACGTGAACCACGAACTCCATGGGCGTGTAGTCGTCGTTGAGGATGAGGACCCGGTAGAGACTGGGCTTCTTGGTCTTGGTTTTGGTGCGCGTGATGACGGCCGTACCGCGACCGGCCTCGTTGCCGTCGCCTTCACTCTGCATCCGCACCACGCCTGCCGTGGCAGTCAAACCGATCGTCACGTAGTCCTGCCTTTTTCGAATCCCCATGCGAGTTCGACATGTAGGTGTTCGATGAACGATTTTAAGCCCTTCTGTTTAGCTGACAATATGGCTAGGTGGGCAAACTTCAGCGATTTTCGCAATCGTGAAGGCAGCAAAGCCGCCGGATTGGAGCGAACATGAAAAAACCCGGCCGCGCATCCGCGACCGGGTCTGTCTTGCAGGCCGGCTAGCCTAATTTCAGTGCCTTGCGGCGAAATTACTTCGACTTGGCGACGATCGATTCGAACGGCTTGTAGGCTTCCTTGGCGAGTTCGGCATAGAGGTCGCCGATCTTGGCGGCCTCGGCGACGAAGCTCTCGTAGCTCTGCTTGGCGTAGTCGGACTGGATCTCGATCGCCTTGTCCAGCGACTTGGCCGAGAACAGCTTCTCGACGGCGGCACTGCCGGCCTCGAAGCTCTTCTTGGTGTACTCGCCCGCTTCGGTGGCGATCGCCTGCGCGCCCTTGGTGAGCGAAGCAAAGCTCTTCAATCCGGTGTCGGCAAATTCCTTGCCGTATTTGCTGAAGTCCTCGTAGGTCTGGGCCATTTCACGCTTCCCTTCGTGGTTGAAACGCCCTTTTGCCCCGGGCGCCCTTGTGCAATGCACCGTAAATATATTGTGCGATGCACAAAAGTCAAGTTTTTGCCTGTTTGCTGGGCATAGGCGGACGGGAAGAGTCCAAAATTCGAATAAAAAGCGGCTCAAATCGCCAGAAAATGGTGAACGCGGCGGTTACCATAAACGGATTGGTAACGCTGCCCGCGATAGCTTGACCGGAAGCGAGGCAGGCTCACGCCGCCGCCTCCGGGGCAACGAAAATTCAGGGAAGTATCAGTGCGTCAGGCGTTGTCGGGCTTCGTCTCCAAATCCTCCTCATTCCTCAAGGCGGCCACGATCGTCGCCTTGGCGATGGGCGTCGTCGTCGCCGATGCCGCCTCGTCGATGGCGGCGAAGTCGGCCGCCATCGTCATCGACGCCAAGACCGGCAAGGTGCTGTATTCCTCCGACGCCAATGGTCGGCGCTATCCCGCTTCGCTGACCAAGATGATGACGCTCTACCTGACGTTCGAGGCGCTGGCGAAGGGCCGGATATCGAAGAACACGCCGGTGCCGTTCTCCGCCCACGCCGCGGCCGAGCCGCCGACCAAGCTCGGCGTCAAGCCCGGCGGATCGGTGTCCGTCGACACCGCCATCCTGTCGATGGTGACCAAGTCGGCCAATGATTCCGCGACGGCGCTGGGCGAGCTGATCGGTGGCAACGAAGCCAATTTCGCCCGCATGATGACCGCCAAGGCGCGTCAGCTCGGCATGAACGGCACGGTCTTCCGCAACGCCAACGGCCTGCCCGATCCGGGCCAGTTCACCACGGCCCACGATATGGCCATGCTCGGCATCGCGTTGAGGGAGCACTTCCCGCAATATTACGGCTACTTTTCGCAGCGCTCCTTCCTGTACGGCCGCCAGCGCATCAACGGCCACAACCGCTTGCTCGGCCGCATCAAGGGCGTGGACGGAATCAAGACCGGCTACACCCGCGCTTCCGGCTACAATCTGGTCTCGTCGGTCAACGACGGCGATCGCAAGCTCGTCGCGGTGGTGATGGGCGGCGCCTCGGGCCGCTCGCGCGACAACCAGATGGCCGGTCTGATCAACGCCTACATGCCGAGGGCATCGACGCGCGGTGGTGGCGCCCTGGTCGCCCAGGCCGGTGGCGGCAATCCGATCAGCGCCCTCGCCACGGCGTTCCTGCCGAAGCACGATGCACCGACCCCGGACGAAAAGCCGGCGGTTGCAGACGAAG
>NZ_RZOS01000651.1:0-2401 GCF_004022605.1 Mesorhizobium sp. M4B.F.Ca.ET.089.01.1.1 | reverse complement strand
GCCATGCCCGGGCGCTCCGTTCGTGGTAGGCTTGTGCTCGGTCACTCCCGAAACTTGCGCGAGAGCCGGTAGCGCATCGAACTCCCCCAGAAAACCGACGATGGCCCCGCCGCTTCCATGTTCTGCGACGAAGGCAGTGGCCATGCCGCCGACGTTTTTCGTGATGCGAAAGCCCTCGCGCTCCAGCAAGGCGATCTGTTCAGCGACCGAGCGATGCTCCTCGAAGGCCAGTTCCGGCATGGCCCAGATGCGGTCACTGAGCGCACAGTAGTCGTCGCTCTTGGTGTCCACACGCTGAGCAATTTCATAGATGCTCAGGCGGTCGTTGTGCATAATCCAGTTTCCTCGCTGTCGGATGCGCGCACTTTACGATCGCGCGGCTATGTAAACATGTCCGTTTCATCTGACGCATTGACACCTATATGGCGCCAATCACTAGGATGCGACGTCTGGTCGAGGCGCATAGACGCGGCTATGTGCCAGCGGTCACGTGGACGATGTGTCGATTGCTGTCCGGCAAGATAACGCGAGCATCCTCCAACACGATGCTGGTTCCATATTTTTTCGAACGTCGAGATAAATCTTCGAGCATAGACTTCGCCAGCTCTTTTGAAGCAGGAACAGGCACAATACGCTCATGATAAGCAACGCTATTAAGCCGCTGCTCACCCCCGAGCACGATTGGAACGAGGTCGATCGACTGCAAGAGGTTGTTGCCGTCGAAGCTGCATGTCGCGACCACGCTTTTCCAAATATCAGGTGAACTCCATTCGTCCTCACCATCGGGAAGATGAAATAGAAAATTTCCCAATCCATAGAAGATAGGCGCTCGACGGTAAATTTCGATCGGCTGCAGCACCGGTGCACCGTGGCTAGCAAACGCATTCGCTCCCGCATCAATGCAGGATTTCGCGAAGCATTGAACCCATTCGGGCACCTCGCTCCAATCGGGTTCACAATGGTGATGATGAAGGTAGGCGATGACAAAGGCACCGTCTGACGCAGCTTTTCGGATCGTGGTGAGCTGACGTTGCAAGCTCGCCACATCAATATCGATCCTGCGGCGATTCTCACGCGATCGACGAAAAATAGTTCCGTAGAAGTCTATCTCATCGGGCGATGTTTGCTTGCGCTGGTCGTGAGCGTCCCTGAGGTCGTTGGCAAAAATTCTCTGAATGGAAACCAGATGGCTGAATTTTTGATCGTCAACCTCCAATACCCGCGAGACGTCGAGTTTGTTCACCCCGGGTCGAGCGGGACGCGGACCAACCGCATTGTCACCATACACTATGGCTGCGGCGTCATCAGCGTAACTTATGGCTGGCACGGGGCCGGCATCCATTGCGACGAGGGCAACCTTCCTCTTGCCGAGTTGCATGATGCCGGCCTTACTCGCGTCGCTGGCATCCACGCCAATTCCTGCATGCAGAAATTCGCGCCTTTCTACTTCCTCAAGGGTAGACAGCACCCCCTGAGGCCCAAGATCAAATGCATGATTATTGGAAAGCGCCAGTGCGTTAAAGCCAATTTCTCTCAAACTGTCTAAGACGGCAGGTGGAGAGCACCCGAAATAGTAGCCTTTCATTGGAAATCCGCCATGCCGGCCGAGAATGGTGGTCTCCAAGTTCGTAAATGAAATATCGGCTTTTTGGATTAATTCTTTAATTTCGGCAAATCCCATATCCGATGCAGCTCGAAGATCATGGTAAATAAGAGACTGTCCAGTTAACGTAAGAGTGAACGGTGAAAGCATAATTCGAATTTGAACCCCTATCTAGCAAACGTTACCCCGAAGCGCTTTGATTGCGTTTTGCATGCAAACACTGGGGGGAATTGCAAAAATCGTCAATTTATTAAGTTTTTGTGACACCCTATTAATTTTACTGATATAGCAAGCAAAGGGATTCCGCAGGGACCCGCCGCTATAAATTCGGGCGAACGCAATGGAAGATGTCTCAGGCCGAAACAGCAGGGCTGGGTTCAGGTCCGCTCAGAGTTTTCGGGAGATCATAAGGACAGGCTCCACAAGGCGAGCCGCCAGGGAACTCGGGATTACCCAGTCAGCCGTAAGCCAGCATCTCAAGCTGTTTGAGGAGGCTGTTGGTGAGAAGCTTTTCGCGCGAGATTCCCGAGGCCTTATCCCCACCCCACACGCGATCGAGATTTACAATCGACTAGACAGATACTTTCAGACGCTAGGATGCATCGAGAAGGAAATTACCGACTCTTTCCGCACTCAGGAGAACCGTCTGACGATTGCTGCACCGCATATACTCTCATTAAAACTCATCCCCAAAATCATTCTTGCGCTCGACAATCTGGATCCGTCTCTAGAGTTTCATTTCAAGGCACAGCGATACGATGAGATAGCACAAAGCATAGTGACGGGAGAGGCCGATAT
>NZ_RZOS01000650.1:0-2404 GCF_004022605.1 Mesorhizobium sp. M4B.F.Ca.ET.089.01.1.1 | reverse complement strand
TAGGCAAAGACCGAGTTGCGGGCGATGACGAACAGGCCGGCATTGCGGGACAGGTCGGTTATCAGGTCTTCGGTCAGCCCGTCGGCGAAGGATTCCTGCTCGGGATCGCTGCTGAAAGCAACGAAGGGCAGCACGGCGATCGAGGGTTTGTCGGGCAGCGGCAAAGGCTTCCGCTTCGCGCCACCAAGCTGTTCGATGGCCCCAGTGAAGCGGTAACCGACGCGCGGAACGGTGGAGATCCACTCGCCGCCGTCGGCGGCCGGACCAAGCAGCTTGCGCAACTGCGCGATCTGGACGGTGAGGTTGCCCTCCTCCACCGCCGTTCCCGGCCACGCCGCGTCCATCAACTCGGCCTTGCCCAGGATTTCGCCGGGTCGTCCGACCAGTGCCGCAAGCAGCTTCAGCCCGCGGTAGCCGAGAGCAACGGGATCGTCGTCCCGAAGCAGCGTTCCCGCATCCGGATCAAGCACGAACGGACCAAAGGCAAAGCGCGATCCCTGCATAGGGCGCATCTATAGCCCGTTTGGAACTTTTGAGAACTATTTGGGAGGGCTTAATTACGGCGCCGTCCGCATCCTGCAGAATTCAACCTCTTTCAGGTCGAAGGCTCCCAACCGCATGGGGCCTCAAAACCATAGGAGGTTGCCATGAACGATACTTTTGCGACGATCCAGCATTGCGTAGTCCGGCCAGGGCGGCCGTTGCGGCGCCAGACGACCCTGCGTGGCATGATCGCCACCTGGCGCGAGCGGGCGCGCTTTCGCTGGGACCTCAAGCGAATGGCGGAGACCAATCCGCATCTGATCGACGATATCGGCCTGACCAACAGGCAGGTCGAGGAAGAGATCGCCAAGCTGCCCTTCTGGCAGCGCTAGGGCGAATGCCGGTCGGATATCAGGCCGGATCGCCCTCGCCTCCTGGCGGCGGCGGTTCCGGTGCGAATGGCGCGGCGAATTCAAACTCGATCTTGGCGCCAAGGTAGCGAGCCACCGCGACCGCCAGCCGAGGATTGGGATTGCGGCTGAAGCAGAGTTTCATTTCGTGTCGCCCGTGATGCGCCGATGGATGCCGTCCAGGCTTTCGGCGAATGCGTCGAACACGCCATAGGCCGTGAGCTCACGCAGAACCTGCTCGTTGATGCCGCCGCGCGTCGCGTAGTCTTGCGCCAGATGTCTGAAATCCGCGTCCGGCGACGTCTCAGGAGCGGCGCCCAACGCCTTGAAAAGCGAGGCGATATAGTCGCGGGCTATCCCCTCCCCAACGCCGTGACGCGTGAGCCAGCTGTGGATGGTCTCGAGGTATTTGAAATAGCTGGCATAGGTCGCGGTCGCGACGCTCAAGGCGTCGAACTCGCCGGCATCCGCGACCTCGATCACCTTCCCCAGCCTCCCGAACAAAGCGCCCGCGCCTTGATCGGGCGGACAGATGATCGTCGCCCCCAGCCGGTGCGCGATCATCGGCATGGGAAGCGCCTTCGTCACGTGGCCGGCGGGCGCGGTCAAGCTCTCTATGTCCTTGAGTGACAAAGTGGCGATCAGGCTGATCAGGCGGTGGTCGCGGCGGAAGCGCAGCGCCGACAGCACGTCGTGGGCAATCTGCGGGCGGACCGCCAGCATGACGGTTTCGCTATTGTCGAGAACGGCCTGATTGTCGCTGGCGATGCGAACATCCGGGTAGCGGGAGGCAAGGCTCGCGGCGATGTCTTCGTTTCGGGGCGAAAGCAGAATGGAAACAGGGTTGTCCGCAAGGGACTTGAGCCCGGTGACGATAGCGGCCGTGAGCGCGCCTGTGCCGATGAAGCCGAGTTTCATGGGATGCCCCGCAAGATTGGTTCCGCATTGTCGTCCGCGATCATATCAGTCCAGATGGATCTGAAAGCTCAGAACACGCGTCGCGGCTGGCGGGATCAGCATCACGCCCGGCTTTTCGGTGAATTCGCCGTCGAAATCGATGGGGCTGGCAAGACCATGCCAGGGCTCGATACAAAGGAACGGCGCTCCGCCCGGCCTGGACCAGATGCCGAGCTCCCGAAATCCCTGCCAGGATATCTCAAGCGCCGGTCCGTGCCCGGCGGCGTAGCGCACATTGGCGCTGGCCGGCCGATCGATGATCACGGCGTCCTCCTCGAACAGGCTTTCGGAGAGCGCCAGTATCTTGCCTTTCACGGGCGTCGGCTGTGGCGTTGGCAGCAGCAGGCCGTCCTTGAGGCGGCGGATCGGGGCGCTTTCGTCATTGGCGAATCTAAGCTGATAGGCTGTCTTGGGCAGATCAGGCAGAAGCGGCCAGTTGAACGCCGGATGCCCGCCGATCGATGCCGGCAGCGTCTCGCCGCCGGTGTTGGTGATCGTGAAGCTGACGTCGAGTTGCCGAAGCCGCAGGCTGTAGCTTATGGCCAGATGAAAGG
>NZ_RZOS01000064.1:0-19746 GCF_004022605.1 Mesorhizobium sp. M4B.F.Ca.ET.089.01.1.1 | reverse complement strand
GATCAGGAGGGCGTTTCGTTGGATCCTCATCCCGATCCAACTCTTTGTTGGAGCAAGAGCTTTTCCGAAAACCGGTTCCCAGTTTTCGGGATCATGCTCTAGCGCCCACGTTCCCAGCGCAGCCCGGCAAGCCGCGGATCGGTGAAGGCCGCCCTGGAGAATTCGATCCGCTTCTCCGGAAACTCGCAGATCGCCTGCACGCCGAAGGCGCCGAGGCGGATGCGCCAGGTCTGCGGCTCCAGCGGCTTTGCTTTTGCAAAACCCTTGCACGTCAACAGCGCGATGTTGGCGCCTTTCGGGTCGCGCGCCGAGCGGTAGCGGATCGCCTCCAGCCCGGCCTCGCGCGCGACATCGGCGATGGCCTGGCAAGCGGCGTAGTGGGTCGGATGCGTCCATGCGGCCGCGTCGCGATCGAGCGGCGGCCTCGTCAGGTCGATGCCGGCGGCGCATTTGATGGCGGCGGCGAATGCGGTGTAGTCGGCGGCGTCGCGCGGCCAGGGCGTGTCAGGGGATTCGGCGAAGAACAGCAAGCGGTAGAACGCCATCTCGGCGACGGCCGTGAACATGGTCTCCGCCGCATAGTAGACGCCCCTGGTCCGGCCGGCGCGGCGAAAGCGCGAGCCATGCGGATAGACCGAGCCGTAGCGAAAGGGCGTCGCCAGCAGATAATGGAGGTGCCGGCATTCGAGCGGGATCTGCGGCTTGGTCTCCTCGATCAGCTCTTCCAGCAGGGCCTGCTCGTCCAGCGTGTCGACGACCTTCAGTGTCGAGACGCGGTGCTGCGCCTCGACCATGCGCCAGTATTTGCCTTCGAGCCGGATGGATTCAGACGAGAGCGCGTCGGGAGTCCAGATAGGCGATGACATCGACAAGTCCTGCTATCGTCTGGATTTTCTCGATCGGGGCGCCGTCGAAAGCCGTGTTGGCGTTCTTCAGCCAGGCCCGGGCGATGCCCTCGTCGCCGCCGACGATGGCGTCGAGAGAACGAAACAGCCGGACAAACAGGACGGCCAGCTCGAACGGCTTGGTGCCGCGCTCGAGCAGGAAATCCTGCTTGCGCATGCGCGAAACCGTGGCTTCGGAGACACCGATGACCGACGCCAGCACCCTTGCTGTAACGTCGAGCAGTTCGGCGGCGCGCAGCGTGGCCTTGGTGACGACGGCGTTTTCGGCCGTGCCGCTGGCGATATGAGGTTGCACGGATGGCATGGCGTCCTCCTTTCCATGGAAAATATAGGCTAAAAAAATTCACATGGAAAGGGATTGCCGCGAAACATTTTCGCGGGCAGGCCGAGGATCGGCACGAAAACTCAGTCCTTCTTGTAGAGCAGCCAGCTCTTGCCGGCGCGGGCGGCCATCGCCGAATGCCTGGTCACGCGGTTGCGGCCGCCGACCTTCGAACGATAGAGCGCCCGGTCGGCCTTGGTGTAGAGGTCCTCGGGGCTTTCGGCCTCGGACGCCATGCAAATGCCCATCGACACGGTCACCGTGCCGTAATTGGTGCCGGTCTGGCTGCTGGTGAACGGCGTCTGCTCGATAAGCGTCCTGATGCGCTCGGCGATCTCGAAGGTAGTATCCTCGCTGGCGCCCTCGACGATGAGGGCAAATTCCTCGCCGCCGGTGCGGGCAACGAACATGTCGCCGCGAATGCTGGTCTGGAAGATCTCGGCGATGATCTGGATGATCCTGTCGCCGACCGGATGGCCGAAGCGGTCGTTGATGTCCTTGAAACGGTCGATGTCGGCGAGGATCAGGGCATTGAACAGGATGCCCTTGTTGGAGTTGTAGATCCTGGTGATTTCCTTGTCGAAGGCGCGGCGGTTCCAGACCTGCGTCAAGGGATCGGTGTCGGCGAGCCGCTTGTACTCCTCGAGCTTCGACTTGACGCTCTCGAGCTCGGCGGTCTTTTCGCTGAGCGTGCTCGCCACTTGCCTGCCATGGTCGATCGTCGAGTTGGTGGCCGCCGACATGGCGGTGACGATCTTCTGCAGCAGGTCCTGCGACAGCATGCTGCGGTTGCCGAGCCCGCTCGACGTCTCGTCGAGGATGCGGCCGTATTTTTCGATGTGGGATCGCTCGCTGCGCAAGAGCGAGGCAATGTCCTCGAGCTCCTTGGCGATGACGTCGCGCGCGTGCTCGACGATGCCGGGGCCATGATGCTGGGCAAAGAAGGTACGGCCGATGCGGTCGAGATCCTCCTGGGTCGGCCGGTTGCTGAGCGAGACGACGGCCAGGCTGAGTTCGTGGTTGCTGCCGCTCAGCGCCTCGTAGAAGATCTCGTAGTTGCGCGGCAGGCCAAGCACGCCGAGCTGGCGCATCGTCGCCACGACGGTGCTCGCAATGTCGGTGTTCCTGTCATTTGGAACGAAAGCCGGCTGCATGTTCTGTTCACTCCTCAAGAACCACCGCAGACCTGCGCGTGCCGGTGTCGCCATGAGGGGAGTGCGACCGGAAATGCCAGACACGAGAAGTATCGCGTCCCCGCTCACGACCTTCACTCATAACGACCATAGATGCGAGCGCGCTAAAGTTTCCTTAATGGGACGGATTTCAGCACGGTTTTCTCTACCTCAGGATGTAATAGCCCCTTATGCAGGTGCAGGGCGAAACACGTCCCGCGGGTGTCGCATTTGCCGGTGCCCGGCGGGCGCAAAACTGGAATCCTGCCACCAGCGCGAGAGGAATTCGAAGGAGACCGGGGATGGACGAAAAACACAGCGGAGCATGCCTGTGCGGAGCGGTGCGCTTCAGGACGAGGGGAGCCCTGCGCGGTGTCGTCTACTGCCACTGCTCGCAATGCCGCAGGCAGAGCGGCCATTTCGTCGCGGCGACATCGGCCAAGGATGCCGATGTCGACATAGAGGGAGCCGAGGTGCTCAGCTGGTATGGCGCGTCCGATGTCGCCAGGCGCGGATTTTGCCGCATCTGCGGCTCGCTGCTGTTCTGGAAGCACAACGAGCTGGACCAGATTTCGATCATGGCCGGCGCCTTCGACAGGCCGTCCGGACTTGCCGGGGAAAGCCATATCTTCGTTGGCGACAAAGGCGACTATTATTCGATCGACAACGGGCTGCCGCAGTTCGAGAAATCGTCGCCCTCGGTCAAGGTCGCCGGTGAGGCCGCCGAATGACCGGCAAGCAAGCAAAGCGGCAGAGCGCGTGATTTTTGCCGGCACTGCCTTATTCCATTGATCCAGCCGTTGCTATATCCCCTGCCGGTCACTCGGAAAGGGGATTTGGGCATGCAGCGGCTGATCGATGCTTTCTTCAACTCGGTGCGGGCGTTCCGCAAGCTGGCTGCCCACGAAAAGGCCTTCCAGCAGGAGCTGATGCTGCTCACCCTTGCCCTGCCGGCGGGCTGGTTCATCTCGGTGTCGTGGCGCGGCTACGCGCTGCTGATCGGCGCGGTGCTGCTGCTGATCATGGTCGAAGTGCTCAACACCGGCATCGAGGCTGCCTGCGACGCCTTCAGCCGCGAGTTCAATGTCGACATCCAGCTCGCCAAGGATTGCGGTTCGCTGGCGGTGCTGATCTCGGTAGTGATCGTAGCCGGCGTCTGGGGCATCGCCATTATCGAGCGCATCACGGGACTACCGATTTAGTATAGCGCTTCCTACATGACGGTTACCAAAGGAGACCGTCATGTCGGACGCCGCTGATTTTCTGTTGCTCGAGCGAGCCGGCCTGCCGGACGATCTGCGCTGGCTGACGCAAAAATATCCGCGCGAGACCTGGCAGGGCCACGGCAATATTCATGGCCTCGCCAATATGTGGCTTGGGCGGCACGACATGTTCCGCGAGCTCGGCGGCATGCTCACCGACGGCATTGGCAATTATCGCGAGGGCAGGCTGGCAGCACCGGACTTCGCGCGCTGGTTCGCGCCGCGGCTGAACCATTTCCTCGGCAATCTCGACGGTCACCACAACGTCGAGGACTATCAGTACTTTCCGGCTTTCGCCAAGGCCGAGCCCCGGTTGAAGCGCGGCTTCGAGATCCTCGATGCCGATCATCACACCATCCACGAGGGGCTGGAGCGCAATGCCGAGGCGGCGAATGCCTTCATCCGAACGCTGCAGGAGAGCGAGGACAGACAGCGCTTTGCCGCCGATGCCTATGCCGATGAGAACAGCCGGCTGATCGCCATGCTCACAAGGCATCTGGCCGACGAAGAGGATTTGATCATCCCGCTGATCCTCGACCGTGGCGACGGCGCGCTCGACGCCGAGACCGACATCGACTGAGCCTATTTGGCCTCGCTCTGACCATCCCTTGCGTCGTTGGCGCGCTCCTTCTTGGCGACGCTATGGGCGAGGAACCAGGCGAGGAAGGCGACGGCAAGGCCGATCGCCAGCGCGGTCAGCAGCCGTTCGTGACGCGCCAGCGCCTGGCCGACGATGCGTTCGGCGCCCAGTCCGAAGACGTAGCCGACCGTGCAAAACAGCGCCGCCCAGACCAGCGACGAGATGGCATTGAGGACGACGAAGCGCGTCACTGTGATGCTGGCGAAGCCGGCGGCGACGCCGCCGACCAGGCGCATGCCGTAGATGTAGCGGTTCGAAAGCACGAAGATGTTGGGATGGGAGGAGACGAGACGGAAGGCATGGCTGAAGCCTGGCCGTGCCTTCAGCCTGAGCACATAGGGATGATCGGCGAAGCTGCGGCCGAGGATGAAGAAGAAGGTGTCACCGGCGAAGGCGCCGATGGCCGCAGCCAGAAAAGCCTGCCAGGCCACGAAGACATGCTGATGGGCAAAGAAGCCGGCGAGGATGGCAGCGCTTTCGCCTTCGGCGACGCAGCCCAGGAAGACCGCGACCAGCCCGTACTGCTCGATGAGATGATGGATCGCCTCGGTCATCAGGGGCTTTGTCGCGCCGACAGCTTTTCGTCGATGCGTCTAACCTGCTCGGCCAGCCGCACGATCTCGTCGCGCATGCCTATCAGCTCGCTGTGGCGCAGTTCGTCCAGCTTCTCGTGCAGCGCCATGATCTCGATCTCGGCCTTGAGGTTGACCTCATAGTCGTGGGCGGCGTCGATGCGGTCGCGCTCGGTCTGGCGGTTCTGCGACATCATGATCACCGGCGCCTGCAGTGCTGCGATCATCGACAGCACGAGGTTGAGGAAGATGAAGGGGTAGGGGTCGAAGGCGGCGCGCGACAGCAGCCAGACATTGCCGCAGGTCCACAGGATCAGGAAGGCGACGAAGGTCAGGATGAACGACCATGAACCGCCGATGCGGGCGATGGTGTCGGCGACGCGGTCGCCGAACGTCTGGTGAAAGGCGACGGCCTTGTTTGTGTCCTTCGAGATGGTGGTGCGATCGAGCGCGCTTTGCAGCACCCGGCTCTCTATCTGGCCGAGGCCATCCAGCCGGCGTTTGAGCCAGCGGTTCGCCAGGTCATCGATTGTCTTGTTCATGTCGCCCTCCGTCATGAAAGCTTGCATAGAGGTAGAGGCTGCCGGCCCGAACGGGAAGTGTTACATTGACGCGAACCCGCGAGGATACCCATGGCCGATTTCCAGAAAATCCGCGCCCGCGCGGCGAAGCGCAAGGGCGGGGAAGCAGCGCTTCAATCGTTGCTCGGGCCGATGCCCGACAACCAGGCCGTGGCGAAGATCGGGGATGACCGCATACTGTCGACCATGGCCGAGCGCATTTTCGCAGCCGGTTTCGTCTGGCGCGTCATCGAGCAGAAGTGGCCGGGTTTCGAGGAGGCGTTCCTCGGCTTCGAGCCGAAGCGGCTGTTGTTCCAGCCCGACGATTTCTGGCACGAACTGGCCTCCGACAAGCGAATCGTGCGCAATCCGCAGAAGATCAGGTCCGTCCGCGACAATGCCGCCTTCGTCGAGCGCGTGTCGAAGGAGCATGGCGGCTTCGGCAAATTCCTCGCCGCCTGGCCGGCCGACGACCAGGTCGGGCTGACCGCCTGGCTTGGCAAGCATGGCAGCCGGCTTGGCGGCAACACCGGCCAGTACTTCCTGCGCTGGCTGGAGTGGGACACCTTCATCGTCTCGACCGACATGGCGGCGGCACTGCGCGATGCCGGTATCGACATCGCCGAGAACCCGACCTCGAAGCGGGACCTCGACAAGATCCAGGCGCAGATCAATCAATGGTCGGCTGAAACCGGCCTGCCGCGCCGGCACATTTCCCGAATACTTTCGATGTCGATCGGCGAGAACCACTCGCCGGAAGCCTTGCGAGAATATATGAGCGAATAGGATTTCGGGACATTGGCCCGCTGGGCATAGTGGCCCAAGCGAACGCCATTGCCCGGCGAAATTTGCCGCGCTAAACCCGCAGGCATGACCAAGAAGCCCGACATCCTGCGCATCGCCATCGCCCAGCTCAATCCGACTGTCGGCGACGTCGCCGGCAATCTCGCCAAGGCGCGCGAGGCGCGCGCGGACGCCGCCCGACAGGGCGCCGACATCGTGCTCTACACCGAGCTCTTCCTCGCCGGCTATCCGCCGGAGGATCTGGTGCTGAAGCCGGCTTTCCTGAAGGCTTGTGAGCAGGCCGCGGAAGATTTCGCCAAGGACACTGCCGATGGTGGTCCCGGCGTCATCATCGGCACGCCCCTGAAGCGCAAGAGCGGCACGCACAATTCGATCATCGTCGCCGATGGCGGCAAGACCCTCGCCGAGCGCTACAAGCTCGATCTGCCGAACTACGGCGAATTCGACGAGAAGCGCGTCTTCCAGGCCGGGCCGGAATTGCAGGGACCGGTCAATTTCCGCGGCGTGCGCATCGGCATTCCGATCTGCGAGGACATCTGGGGCGAGGTCGCCGTCTGCGAGACGCTGGCCGAAAGCGGCGCCGAGATCCTGCTGGTGCCGAACGGCTCGCCCTATTACCGCGCCAAGATCGACGTCCGCCACCAGGTCGTCATCCGCCAAATCATCGAATGCGGCCTGCCGATGATCTACGCCAACCAGCTCGGCGGCCAGGACGAGCTGATCTTCGACGGCGCTTCCTTTGCCATAGGCGCGGACAAGACGCTCGCCTTCCAGATGAGCCAGTTCGAGGAGGCGGTCGACGTCACCACCTGGAAGCGCACGCAGGATGGCTGGGTCTGCTCCGAAGGGCCGATGTCGAAGATCCCGGAGCGGGAGGAGGCCGACTATCGGGCCTGCATGTTGGGCTTGCGCGACTACGTCAACAAGAACGGCTTCAAGAACGTCGTGCTCGGCCTTTCCGGCGGCATCGATTCGGCGATCTGCGCCGCGCTTGCCGTCGATGCGCTGGGCGAGGAGCGGCTGCGCGCCGTGATGATGCCCTATCGCTATACCTCGAAGGATTCGCTCAAGGATGCCGAGGACTGCGCCCGCGCGCTCGGCTGCCGCTATGACATCGTGCCGATCTTCGAGCCGGTCGAAGGTTTTCTGCACGCGCTGACGCAGATGTTCGAAGGCACCAAGCAAGGCATCACCGAGGAGAACCTGCAGAGCCGCGCGCGCGGCACCATCCTGATGGCGATCTCCAACAAGTTCGGTTCGATGGTCGTCACCACCGGCAACAAGAGCGAGATGTCGGTCGGCTACGCCACGCTTTACGGCGACATGAATGGCGGCTTCAACCCGATCAAGGACCTCTACAAGATGCAGGTCTACGCGCTGTCGCGCTGGCGCAACAGCCATGTGCCGCCGGGCGCGCTCGGTCCTTCCGGCGAGGTGATCCCGAAGAACAT
Organism: Mesorhizobium sp. M4B.F.Ca.ET.089.01.1.1; assembly: GCF_004022605.1. Classification (NCBI taxonomy): domain Bacteria; kingdom Pseudomonadati; phylum Pseudomonadota; class Alphaproteobacteria; order Hyphomicrobiales; family Phyllobacteriaceae; genus Mesorhizobium; species Mesorhizobium sp. M4B.F.Ca.ET.089.01.1.1. The sequence continues at coordinate 12,058 of NZ_RZOS01000064.1, read as the reverse complement.
CATCGACAAGGCGCCGTCGGCGGAGCTGCGCGAGAACCAGACCGACCAGGACTCGCTGCCGCCCTATCCGGTGCTCGACGACATTCTGGAGTGCCTGGTCGAGAACGAGATGGGCGTCGACGACATCGTCGCGCGCGGCCATGACCGGGCGACGGTGGCGCGGGTCGAGCACCTGCTCTACATCGCCGAATACAAGCGCCGGCAGGCCGCGCCGGGCGTGAAGATCACCCGAAAGAATTTCGGCCGCGATCGCCGCTACCCGATCACCAACCGGTTCAGGGACGGGCGGTAAGCGCTTTTTTCCTGCCCAACCTGAGCAGCCACGGTACAACCGGCCGTTGTTGCAATATCGTCTCACTGCTTGGACCAGATGCGCATTCGCCCGCGGACTGTCTTGGCGATGCGCAAGAGCGTCTCTATAAGAACGTCTCCGCGATTCTCCACTAGGAGGAACCGAATGCCACGATTTGAAATCGTTATGCGAGGCCGCGAAGCCTAGGTCCTGATCGTCGCCTCGCGAAGGCTTGCCTTCGCGACAAAGCTTCGATCGAGGACAGGCATTTGCCGCTGCCGGTCGCCGCCCGCATATGGGCGAGCCGCCACTATGCTGAACCTCCGTATTCCGGGCGCCAGATTGGCGCCGACGCGGTTTTTCTCCATTCCATCTTACCGGGACCGGGCACATTTGCGCCCGGATGACATCATGGCTCGTTTTCGCATCGACCTGCGCGCCGACGCTTTCCGCAGCGTGCTCGGCTTCACGCTCGGCCATTGGCGGCGCCAGCCGTGGCGGCTTTCGCTGATCATGGGCGCCTTCCTGCTGTCGACGCTGGCCGACGTGCTTACGCCGCTCTATTCCGGCCGGCTGGTCGACGCCGTCGCCAATGGCAGTGCAGCCGATGCCGTCGCCTGGAACGCGGCGATTTCGGCCTTCTGGATGCTGGTTGCCTTGGCGCTGACCGGCGTCGTGCTGCGCAACGCCGCCTTCATGGCCATCGTCGAGCTGACGCTGAAGATGATGGCCGATATCGCGGCCGACGCCTTCCATCGCGTCCAGCGCTTTTCCACCGACTGGCATGCCAACAGCTTCGCCGGTTCGACCGTGCGCAAGATCACGCGCGGCATGTGGGCGCTCGACCTGCTCAACGACACGATCCTGATCGCGCTTTTGCCGTCGGTCGTCATGCTCGTCGGCTCGACGCTGCTGCTCGGCTGGTTCTGGCCGCTGATGGGCGCGGTGGTCGCCGTCGGCTCGGTGCTGTTCATCACGGTGACGGCGACGCTGTCGCTTGGCTATGTCGCGCCGGCCGCCCGGCTCGCCAACACCTGGGACACGCGGCTTGGCGGGTCGCTGGCCGATGCGGTGAGCTGCAATGCCGTGGTCAAGGGCTTCGGCGCCGAGACGCGCGAGGAGGCGCGGCTTGCAAGGGTCGTCGCCAAATGGCGCGCCCGCACGGGCCGCACCTGGGTGCGCGGCACCGTCAACGGCACCACCCAGGGCACGATGCTTCTACTGCTGCGGACCGCCGTCATCGGTCTGGCGCTGATGCTGTGGGCGTGGGGGCAGGCCAGCGCCGGCGACGTCGCCTTCGTGCTGACTTCGTTCTTCGTGCTGCAAGGCTATCTGCGCGACATCGGCACGCATATCCGCAATCTGCAGCGCTCGATCAACGACATGGAGGAACTGGTCGACTTCCAGGCCGAACCGCTCGGCATCGAGGACCGGCCGGCGGCCGGGCCGATCCGCATCAACGATGGGCGCATCAGGTTCCACAGGGTCACCTTCCACTATGGCAACCACCGGCTGCCGCTCTATCGCGATTTCTCGGTCGAGATCGCCTCCGGCGAGCGCATCGGACTGGTCGGCCATTCCGGTTCGGGCAAGACGACCTTCGTCAAGCTGATCCAGCGCCTCTACGACGTGAACGCCGGCAGGATCCTGATCGACGGCCAGGATATTTCCGAGGTGGCGCAGGCATCGCTGCGCGCGCAGATCGCCATCGTCCAGCAAGAGCCGATCCTGTTCCATCGGTCGCTGGCCGAGAATATCGCCTATGCCCGGCCCAGCGCCACGCAGGCCGAGATCGAGCATGCGGCGCGGCTGGCGAGCGCGCATGACTTCATCTGCGACCTGCCGAAAGGCTATGGCACGCTGGTGGGCGAGCGTGGCGTGAAGCTGTCGGGCGGCGAGCGGCAGCGGGTGGCGATAGCGCGCGCCTTCCTCGCCGATGCACGCATCCTGATCCTCGACGAGGCGACGTCCAGCCTCGATTCGGAATCGGAAGTGCTGATCCAGCAGGCGATGGAGCGGCTGATGGTCGGCCGCACGACGCTGGTCATCGCGCACCGGCTGTCGACGGTCAGGGCGCTCGACCGGCTGCTGGTGTTCGATCGCGGCCGCATCATCGAGGAGGGCTCGCACGACCAGCTGATCCGGTTGAACGGCGGCATCTACCGCCGCCTGTTCGAGCGCCAGGCGCTCGAACTGACCAAGGGCCTGGTGATCTGAGGCGAAGGGCATTCCGTGCCGTCCCGGTCCGGGGTGCCCTTTATTTCGATACGGAGAGGAACGACCCCGGTCCGGCGAGACCTGGCCTGGGCGACGGCGATCAGCCGTAGTGCAGCTTCGGCTTCGGCTCGGTGCCGCTGAATTGGACGCCGACGCGGTCGTTGCGGCGCCAGCGGACCTCAGACCGATAGGCGACGCCGTCGACCGGCACGTAGAGCAGGAAGCGATCGGGAACGTGGGCGTCCGGCGCGACCTTCAGCTCGGCGCCGCCGTCATTCTGGTTGCGCAAGGTGCAGCTGATCTCGGAATTCTGGATGCCGGTGATGATCGAGCCGCCCTTGAGCACACGCTGTCGGTGCTTACGCCGAAGATCGTCGGAATTGTCCTCGAGGGGTCGTGCGGTATTCGTCATCACCAAAACGCCAAGGCAGCCGAATCGAATCTAGGGGCCATCCTTGCGTACGGCAATGCCCACGCCAAAGCCTTGCCCGCCGGCAATGGCTTTTGGTGGACAACTCACGCGAATTTGTGCGGGTCGGCGCAGAAATAGGCGATGATCTGGCAGAGGTCCGGTTCGTTGACCATGCGCACGGCTTCGGCGGAGCTCACCCATTTGCGGGTGCGCGCGCGCTTTTCCTTCCAGCGGTCGGCGATGTGGTCGACCCGCAACGGGTAGACCAGCACCTCGCAAGGCACTTCCTCACCGGAAGCCAGCACCTTGGCGTAGAAATACCGGCCGGCTTCGAGATGGGAGACGGTGCCGCGCAATCCGGCTTCCTCGCCGGCCTCGCGCGCGGCCGCCTCGCTAAGCGGCTCCTTGGCCTCCGGCCAGCCCTTGGGCAGCACCCAGCGGCCGGTGTCGCGGCTGGTGATCAGCATGATCTCGACACCATTTTCGGCCTCGCGCCAGGGCAGGGCGGCAACCTGCAGGCGGCAAGGCGCGCTGCCGAAGAGTCGCCGGACTCTTTCGGCCAGATGGTTGTGCGTCGTTGGCCTTGTCAGCATCGGAGAAGCTAGCCCCAGCCCTCGAACTCGTTCGTTGCCTCACGAATCTTACCTCTGATCATACGCGACAAAAGTAAAAAACTTCACAGGAACTTGTTGAATTCCACCAAGAAAAGTCGATTGCGTGAAATGGCCTTGCGGCGCGCATTTCATGCGCAGCAAAAAAATGCGTCGTGAACCGTTTCAGTGGAAAAAATGACCGATCAACCGGCGTGATCGTCCGCGATCGGCTTCTGGTAGGTGAAGCCCATATCCCAGGGGAAATAGATCCAGGTGTCCTGGCTGACCTCGGTGACGAAGGTGTCGACCAGCGGCCGCCCCTTCGGCTTGGCGTAGACGGTGGCGAAATGCGCCTTGGGCATCATGGCGCGCACGATGCCCGCAGTCTTGCCGGTGTCCGTCAGGTCGTCGATGATCAGCACGCCGGCACCATCATCGGCGAGCAGCGCCGGCGTGATCTCCTTCAGCACCTGCAACTGCCCCTGGCTGGTGTAGTCGTGATAGGAGGCGACGCAGACCGTCTCGATCACCCGGATGCCGAGCTCGCGCGAGATGATGGCGGCGGGCACAAGGCCGCCGCGGGTGATGCAGACGATCGCCTTCCACTGCCCCTTGCTGGCGCCGGCAAGCCGCCAGGCAAGCGCGCGGGCGTCGCGGTGGAACTGGTCCCAGGAGACCGGGAAAGCTTTTTCGGGAAGGGACATTTTTCACGCACTCCGCAGCACGCGACCAGGCGCGTGACGATATCCAAGGGAATGCAGGCGGAATTAGCGGGAAAATGCCGGCTTTGGCAAGCTCGCAACAAGCCATGCCTGTGGACTTAAGCCCGCGTCGCTTTGCTTGTCGGGATTATCGCGACAGGAAAGCTGCCACCGGCGCGGTGCGCAGCACCGTGCGCGTCACGCCGCCGAACAAGAGCTGGCGCAGCCAGGAATGGCTGTAGGCGCCGAGCACGAGCAGATCGGCGCCGGTCTCGGCGATGCGGGTCTGGATGAGGTCGTCGACGGAAGCGCCGTTCGACTTCTGCACCGACACGCTGACGGTGGCACCGTGCCTGGAAAGCGCCGCGGCGATTTCGGCGCCGGCGGCTTCCGGGGTCTCGTCCAGCGACTCAGGCGGATCGATGATCAATATGTCCGTCTTCTCGGCCTCGCTGATGAAGGGCAGGGCGTCGAAGGCGGCGCGTGCCGCTTCCTTGCTGCCGTTCCAGGCCAGGAGCACGCGCTTGAAAGTTGTAAGGAGTGGCCCTTCATGCGGCACCACGAGCACCGGCCGGCCGGCATCATAGACGAGCGTGTCGACGTCGGCGCCCGGGTCGCCGCCGGTGTCGCGCTGCGCGGCGATGATCAGGTCGGCGGCGCGGACGGTGGAAATGCCGGTCAGCGCGCTGTCGCCGGAAAAGCTCTCGAGGCTGCGCCACTCGAAGGACAGGCCGGACTCCTCGATACGCCTCAGGAACAGGGCCTCCAGCTTGTCGGCGCGCTCGCGGTTCATCTCGGCCGACACCTGCAGGAATTCGGTGTCCGGAAAGCCGGTGGCCGAGGTGTAGGGAACGGGCAGCGCTTCGGCATGGATGCCGACGAGATGGCTCTGGAAGCGGTCGGCAAGCGGGATGGCGCAAGCGAGCACGCGCTCGGCGTCCTGCTCGTTCTGCAAAATGGCGACGATGGTCTTGAAGCGCATGCTGGGTCCCTCAACGTGTCGGCGCAATGCGGCGCGCGCCCAAGGAAACGTCACAGTGCCATGCTTGGTTCCGGGCCGACCGGGGAACCGAAATCGCCAGATCAGCCGGCAGCAGCGGCGAAGCCGGCAACCATGGCTTCAACATCCTTGCGCGCGGCCTCCAGCGCCTCCTCGTCGCGGGCGCGCACGACGAGCTCGGTCCAGAACTTGCCGTCGCCATATTTCGGATAGGAGCCGATGATGGTGTCGGGATGCGCCTTCTGGATGTCGGCCAGCGGGCCGCCGATGAGGCCTTCGCCGAACGGGCAATGGACGGTCGCCGACAGCATTTTGGTGCCCGCCTTCAGCGTCGGCACGACATTGTCGAGCATAGCCTGGAAGATCGCCGGCACGCCGGCCATGACATGGACGTTGCCGATGCGAAAGCCGGGCGCGATCGACACCGGATTGTCGATGTGGTCGGCGCCGCGCGGCATGCGCGCCATGCGCTTCCTGGCCTCGGTGTATTCGATGCCGCGCGCGGCGTAGCTCGCCTCCAGCATCGCATAGGCCTTGGTGTCATATTCGCACGGCACGCCGAATGCCTTGGCGATCGAATCTGCGGTGATGTCGTCGTGCGTCGGGCCGATGCCGCCGGTGGTGAAGACATAGGTGTAGCGGGCGCGCACGGCATTGACCGCGGCGACGATCTCGTCCTCCTCGTCGGGAACGACGCGGACTTCCTTGAGGTCGATGCCGATGGCCGTCATGATGTCGGCGAGGTGGCCGATGTTCCTGTCCTTGGTCCGACCCGACAGGATCTCGTCGCCGATGACGAGCATGGCGGCGGTGACGATTTCAGGCATGACAGGCTCCGGCAAACAGGGTCGCCTGAGATAGCGCGGCGACGGAGCGGCGGCAATGCGCCAGCACTATGCCACGGCGGCGCCTTGCGGCGACATCTGCGGCAGGTAAGCTGCCTGCGTTGCCAGTGAGAGGAAAAATGCTGCTGTCGATCTTGTCCTGGCTGCTCGGTGGCCTGCTCCTGCTCGCTGTTGCCGTAGTCGTCGGCCTTGTGCTGGCGACATGGTGGATCAGCGCCAAGGCCGAGAGGCTGGTACCGGCGCGCGGAAAATTCGTCGAGATCGACGGCAACCGTATCCATTATGTCGAGGAAGGCGAGGGCAGGCCGATCGTCTTCCTGCACGGGCTCGGCGCCCAACTTCACCATTTCCGCCACACGCTGTTCGGCCGCTTCGGCCCGGGCTATCGCCTGATCGCGCTCGACCGTCCGGGCTCCGGCTATTCTGTGCGGGCTAGTGACGCCACGGGGCGACTGCCCGAGCAGGCCGAAATCGTGCGGCGCTTCATCGACAGGCTCGGGCTGGAAAAGCCGCTGGTCGTTGGTCATTCGTTGGGCGGCGCGATCGCGCTGACGCTGGCGGTGGAGCACCCCGGGACAATTTCTGGCATCGCCTTGCTGGCACCCCTGACGCATCTGGAAACCATGCCGCGCCAGAAATTCGACCTGCTCTACGTTCCTTCGCGACTGCTGCGCCGGATCATGGCGAATACGGTGGCGATACCCTTGAGTTTGAAATACGCGGAGCCGACAATGAGGTTCATCTTCGCGCCGCAGGCCGTTCCCGGTGACTATATGACCGCAGGAGGCGGCTGGCTTGGGCTGCGGCCCGCCCATTTCCATGCGACCTCGACCGACGTCGTTGCGGTGGAACAGGATCTCGGCCGCATCGAGCTGCGCTATGGCGAGATCGCCATGCCTGCCGGCATTCTGTTCGGCACCGCCGACCGCGTCATTGGCATGCCTATCCATGGCGAACCGATGCGGGACAGGCTCAAAGGGCTCGATTTCGAGGCCGTCGACGGTTTGGGCCACATGCCGCAATTCATCGATCCGGAGCGCGTCACCGCCTTCATCAAGCGCATTGCCGCGCGCGCCTTTGCCACGAAGAGCCTCTCAGCCATCGACTGAACGCCGAAGCGGGCTAGCCGGGACCCGATGCCAATGCCGGGCAGAATGTCAACGATCATTATTGCGGCAAGTAGCAGACCGCGCGCTTTCCAAGTGGCTGGCTAGGATGCCCTCGCGGGCATCCGCGGCCGCTCCGGCAAGAGCCGCCCCAGGAATAGATGCTAATCGGAAACTTCGGTTTGTGGCCGGTCCCTGCCATCGGCCAGTTCATCGTGCCACTTGCCTTCGGCGTCCTCGTACTGGATGCCGTCCGTGGTGCCGGCGATCTGCTGCTCGGCCGAAGCGATCTCGGCGGCGCGCAGCGCGTCCTGGTGGGTGGGGAACGTCTCCGAGAAGGTCGAGCCGACCTTGTAGGCCCAGCCGCCATCGTGCTCGACGATCTTGTAAGTCAGCTTCGCCATGAAGTCCTCCGGTTGAAAAGGCCCCTTTTTGCTCAATGCAGCCGATCGTCGGGCAAGCGGTCGTCGGGCACCAGCACTTCCGATTCCTTGGCCGCTTCGATCAAGGCCCGGCGCGCATCCGCGGTTGAACGATAACCCTCCAGCACTTTCAGGCAAGTGTCGACTGCATCACGATGGCGGGGGCCGCGATTGAGCGGCCAAACCGTCATCAGGCACTCCGCTGCCTCCCTGGTGCTGCGGATCTGGCGATATTTGCCGACATGGCCGAGTTCGACCACCACCGGCTTTTCAAAGGGTTTGCTGTCCATCATGGCCGCAAACGCAAAGCAGCCAAATTGGTTGCAATCGTGTCGTCCGGGCTGCGCCCAAACGTCTCAGCGAGGTGGTCAGCTCGCCGCCTTCATCCAGTGCCGCATCGTCGTCACCGAGCGGGCAAGCTGCGGCGCGGGATGGATCTCCTGGCCGAAGGTCGCCGCGGCGCGCCATCCCCAGCGCGGATCGGCGAGGAAGGCGCGCGCCAGCGCCACCATATCGGCCTGGCCGTCGGCAACGATCGCCTCGGCCTGCTTCGGGTCGTCGATCAGCCCAACGGCTCGCGTCGGGATGCCGGCGCCTTTTCGCACCGCTTCCGCCAGATGCACCTGGTAGCCAGGCCCAGACGGCAGCTGCTGCAAGGGGGAATTGCCGCCGCTCGAGCAGCAGAGATAGGCGATTCCCTCGGCCTTCAGCGCCTTGGTCACCTCGATGGCATCCTCGACATCGAAACCGCCTTCGACCCATTCCTTGACCGACAGGCGCGCGCCGAGCATCAGCCTGGGGACGGCTTTCCGCACCGCCCTGGCGATCTCGATGACGAAACGCATGCGGTTCTCAAGCGAACCGCCCCAGCGATCGGTGCGCCGGTTGGATAGCGGCGACAGGAACTGGAAGATCAGGTAGCCGTGCGCCGCGTGCAGTTCGATGAAGTCGAAACCGGCGCGTTCGGCGCGCCTCGCCGCATCGGCGAAACGCTCGATGATGCGCAGGATCTCGTCTTCCTCCAGGGCGTGCGGCACCTGCCAGCCTGTGTCGTAGGCGATGGCCGAGGCTGACACGATCGGCCAGGGATCCTGGTCGGGCTTGAGCGGCCCGCCGCCCTCCCACGGCCGCTGGCACGAAGCCTTGCGGCCGGCATGGGCAAGCTGGGTGCCGAATTTCGTGCCGGGCGCGGCGACGCGCCTTGCCGCGTCCAGCGTGCGCCGGGCAGCGGCTTCGTTGTCGTCGGAATAGAGGCCGAGGCAGCCATGCGAGATGCGTCCGCGCCGCTCGACGTCGGTCATCTCGACGGTGACCATGCCGGCGCCCGACATGGCAAGGTTCATCCAATGATAGAGATGCCAGTCGCTGGCGGATCCGTCCTCAGCCGAATACTGGCACATCGGCGCCACGGCGATGCGGTTGGGCAAGGTGAGGCCGCCAAGCGTGATCGGCTGGAAAAGCGATGAGGTCATGAAAAGAACTCCGGCAGGGGATGCTTATTTAGGCGAGGGCACCGGCACGCACCAGACACGAGGCGGTGAAACCTTGGTCTGGCCCAATCGCCGCCCGGATTGCATGAACGCCGGTTCGCGGCTACGCCATGGCGCCGGCACAAGGAGTTCATCATGGAAGATCGCATTCGCATCCGCTCGGAAGAGGTGCTTTCCGACGATTGGGCGGTCCTGAAGAAGACGGTCTTCGACTACCGCCGCCGCGACGGGCAGTGGGAGACGCAGATCCGCCAGACCTACGTTCGCGGCGACGGCGCGGTGATCCTGCCTTTCGATCCATCGCGCTCGACCGTGCTGCTCGTGCGGCAGTTCCGCTATCCGGCCTACGCCACCGGCCACCATGAGCCGCTGATCGAGGCCTGCGCCGGCCTGCTCGACGAGAACGACCCGGAAACCTGCATCCGCAAGGAGGCGGAGGAAGAACTCGGCTACCGGCTGAAGGACGTCCAGAGGCTGTTCGCGCCCTATATGAGCCCAGGCAGCGTGACCGAGCGGCTCTGGTTCTTCGTCGCGCGCTACTCGCCGGCCGACCGCATCTCGGCCGGCGGCGGCGCGCCGGAAGAGGGCGAGGACATCGAGGTCCTGGAGATGACGCTCGACGAGGCGCTCGCCGGCATCGCCGACGGTAGCATCGTCGATGCCAAGACGATCATCCTGATCCAGCACCTGAAACTGTATCCGATACCGGCCTGAGGCGCCTGCCAGCGCCAAGTTCCGGTGTCTGCATCCTTCGCCTCCGCACGAGGGCGGTTGACTAAGGAAAGCGTACTTCAGAAGAGCGCCACGGAAAAAGCCTGGCCAACATGGCCGGCGCTCTGTGAATTTTGTCACAGACGCATTCACGCATTGGCCTAGCTTGCACGGCGTAGTTTTTCTGCAGCGGTGAAGGGAGCACTCCGATGCTTGTCAACCTTCCTATGCTTGTAACCCTTCCTCTTGTCGTAGTTGGTCCCCTTGTCGATTGGCTCGGTCGCCGAGCCGATCAGAAGGCGCAGTTGAAGGCAACGGACGAACTGAGCGAGTCGCCGGACGACATTCTCAGTGACATCGGGATTTCCCGTGACGACATCGAGACCATGCGCTGGCAGTCCAGCCATTAGGGTGGGCTTAAACCCATGCTTCCGCCTTAATCGCGCGTGGCCTCGACGTTGTTGCAACTAGCCGCCGGCCAGAGCATGCATCACCCGTGGTCACGCTTTCGGTCTACGCCACCTCTTCAAGAAGCCGGACGAAGGCGCGGCAGCGGCGATCGAAGTTGCGATGAGAGCGGGCGCGGAACAGCAATAGGGATATTTGGTGCCAAACGGTGCCAAATCCACCCACAGGACTAGACCGGTCTCGCCTTAAGTGCTTGTAATCGCGGCGCGCGGACGTGGCGGAACTGGTAGACGCAAGGGACTTAAAATCCCTCGATCTCTGATCGTACGGGTTCGATTCCCGTCGTCCGCACCAGCGCACTGGTGCGATCACGGAATTACGCTCTGCGGCCATGTCGCTAAGTTCATCTGGCGGCGGATTTGATCCGCCCAGGCCGGCGTCTTACCCCAAAGCCCCCCGCCCAACAGGCGCCGGCCTCTTTTTGTCCGAGATGACCTTGGAACTGAGCAATTCCGGACGGAAGACCTCCAGGCACTTTTTGGGATTGCTCTAACGCCTCTCGAAAATCAGCTTCCAGTTGCGAGCCCTCTCTCGTCACTCGCGAAAGTCCCGGTTTCGTCCGTTAGAAGTCGCTTAAGTAACCTTGTCGCGATTAGGCATTCGCACTAAACTCTGCCCTGCTCAAAGCGTGCCCAGTCCTCCGGTTTGTCACAAGGGGGTAGCGAATGCGCCACGTTTTGCTTTTGCTTCCATTGGTGCTTTTGCACATACCGATTGTAACGCATGCCGCCGCTATCCACGACGCCGCCACGAAGGGCGACGTGGCGGGGATCACGGCGGCGCTCGACGCAGGTGCCGGCGTCGATGAGAGCGATGGGAAGGCGACACCACTCTATCTTGCGGTCAAGGGTGGGCATTTCGCGGCGGCCAAACTGCTCATGGATCGCGGTGCCGACGTCAACGCCGCCCCGACACCGCTGTTGGGTCCTGCCCTGATGCCGGCTTTGGCTAAACGCAGGATCGACTTGATCAAACTGTTGCTGGACGGAGGCGCAAATCCAAATTCGAAGCGCAGCCGCGAAAACGCGATCCACATCGCGGTCAATCTCGGTTGCCTCGATTGCGTGAAGGCACTGGTCGAGGCCGGCGCTGACGTGAATGCGAAGACAAAGGACGGCAAGACACCGATCCATCTGGCAAGATTCAAAGGGCTGCGTGAAATCGCTAACTATCTCATGGCGCACGGCGTCGTCTTGCCAACGCCATCCCCGATCTCGATGAAGTTGGCCACTGCCGATATTGAGAAAGGCCGAACCTCCTTCACCCACCTGTGTGCCGGTTGCCACAATGTCGAGCCACAGGGAGGGACCAAGACGGGGCCGAACTTGTGGAGCGTCGTCGGCCGCGACAAGGCCTCCATGACGAAAATGCGTTATTCCGACACCTTGCTGGCCTGGGAAGGTGTGTGGACGTACGAGGACCTGAACAAATATCTGCTTGAGCCCATGGTCACTACCCCAGGCGTTTACATGGAGATGCCTGGTGTTCCGGACGAGACTGAACGGGTCAACCTGATCGCCTACTTGCGCACACTCAGTGACAAGCCGATCCCGCTACCCTGAGCCCGTCGTGCCTCCAGCACGATCCCGGCCCGGCCTCTCGGTCAGTTCGGGATCGAAAAAGGCGCTCCGGATTGCCCTGGTGCGATCACGGAATTACGCTTTTCGCTCGCGTCGCTAAGTTTATCTGGCGGCGGACTTGATCCGCGCAGGCCGGCGTCTTCCAGGCCCCACCCATTCCCCGCCCCCTGCGGGCGCCGGCCACCCCATTTCTGTCGAAATCGAAATCCCTGAGCAACGGG
>NZ_RZOS01000649.1:0-2405 GCF_004022605.1 Mesorhizobium sp. M4B.F.Ca.ET.089.01.1.1 | reverse complement strand
GTGATGCACAATGGCGAATTGTCGAAACCGCTGCCGATCGCCGAGGCGACCTTCGAGAAGATCGGCCTCTTGATGGGCGGGGCCGAGCCCGGCCACGCCGAACACACGCTGGAGACGGCATGATGCGCCTCGAACTCGTCAAACGCCCGCAGCGCTCGGCGCTGTTTTCGGTGCTGTCGCCCTTCATCGCATTCGCGCTCACGATGGTCGCAGGCGCCATCATGTTCGCGCTGCTCGGCGTCAACCCGCTCAACGCCTTCACGATCTATTTCATCGAGCCGATCAGCCAGGTCTGGCAGCTGCACGAGCTGGCGATCAAGGCGGCTCCGCTGATCCTGATCGCGGTCGGCCTGTCGGTCTGCTACCGGGCCAACATCTGGAACATCGGTGCCGAGGGCCAGTTGATCTTCGGCGCCATCTTCGGCTCCATCATCCCGGTGGTGTTCCCCGGCTTCGAAGGGCCGCTGGTGCTGCCGCTGATGCTTATCCTCGGCATGTTCGGTGGTGCCGCCTACGCCGCCATCCCGGCGCTCCTGAAGACGCGGTTCAGCACCAACGAGATCCTGACCAGCCTGATGCTGGTCTATGTCGCGCAGCTTTTCCTCGACTGGCTGGTGCGCGGTCCCTGGCGCGATCCGCAGGGCCACGGCTTTCCGCAGACCATCCAGTTCGGCGACTCCGCCATTCTGCCGGAGCTGATGCCGGACGCCGGCCGCGCCAATTGGGGCTTCGTCTTCGCCCTGGTCGCTGCCGTGTTGATCTGGCTCTTGATGAGCCGCATGCTGAAGGGCTTCGAGGTCCGTGTGCTGGGCTCCAGCCCGAGGGCAGGGCGCTTCGCCGGCTTCGGCTTCAACCGCATGGTGTTCTTCACCTTCCTCCTGTCGGGGGCGCTCGCCGGACTTGCCGGCATCTCGGAAGTCTCGGGCGCGATCAACCAACTGCAGCCGGTGATATCGCCCGGCTACGGCTTCACCGCCATCATCGTGGCCTTCCTCGGCCGGCTCAATCCGCTGGGCATCATCGCGGCGGGCCTGGTTCTGGCGCTGACCTATCTCGGCGGCGAGGCCGTGCAGAGCGCGCTCGGCATCTCCGACAAGGTGGCGCGCGTCTTCCAGGGCATGCTTTTGTTCTTCGTGCTCGGCTGCGACACGCTCATTCACTACCGCATTCGTCTGATCGGCTTCGCCGCGCCAAAACTCGAGGGCGCGCCCAAGCTGGAGGAGGCACGCTGATGGACATCACCGTCAACATCCTTTTGACCATCGCCACCGCGGCGACCCCGCTGCTCATCGCGGCGATCGGCGAACTGGTGGTTGAGCGCTCCGGCGTCCTCAATCTCGGCGTCGAGGGCATGATGATCATGGGCGCCGTCGGCGGCTTCGGCGCCGGCTACCTGACCGGTTCGCCGTGGATCGGCCTGCTCGCGGCGATCGTCGTGGGTGCGCTGTTCTCGCTGCTCTTTGCCGTCATGACGCTGTCGCTGGCCACCAACCAGGTGGCGACCGGGCTGTCGCTGACGCTGCTCGGCCTCGGCCTCTCCGGCATGATGGGAACGAGCTTCGTCGGCCAGCCCGGCCAGCGCCTGCCCAATCTCGACATTCCCGGCCTGAGCTCGATCCCGGTCGTTGGCAAGCTCATCTTCGGCCAGGATCCGGTCTTCTACATCTCGATCGTGCTGACCGCCGCCGTCATGTGGTTCCTGTTCAGGACCCGCACCGGGCTCACCTTGCGCTCGATCGGCGATAGCCACACTTCGGCGCATGCGCTGGGCATCCAGGTGATCCGCTACCGCTATCTGGCGGTGATCTTCGGCGGCGCCTGCGCCGGCCTTGCCGGTGGACATCTGTCGCTGGTCTACACGCCGCAGTGGGTGGAGAACATGTCCGCCGGGCGCGGCTGGATCGCGCTGGCGCTGGTGGTGTTCGCCTCCTGGCGGCCGTGGCGGGTGCTCGCCGGCGCCTACATCTTCGGCGCGGTGTGGATCGGCCAGCTTCATGCACAGGCTTTTGGCATTCCGATACCGTCGCAGATGCTTTCTTCGTTGCCCTATCTGGCAACCGTCGTGGTTCTCGTTCTAATCTCGCGCAACAAGCGTCTGACGATGATGAACACGCCGGCTTCCTTGGGGCAGCCATTCGTTCCGGATCGTTGACAACAACAAAAAGACGGGAAGCTCCAAGGCTTAACTCAGAGAGGTAACACGATGAAAAAACTGCTTATTGCCCTGATGACCACGACCGCCGCGATTTCGCTGGCGGCGACGGCCGAAGCCGCCGACAAGCTGAAGGCGTGCTGGGTCTATACGGGCCCGATCGGCGACTTCGGCTATTCCTACCAGCACGACCAGGGCCGCCTCGAGGTGGAGAAGGCGCTCGGCGACAAGGTCGAGACCGCCTATCTCGAGA
>NZ_RZOS01000648.1:0-2410 GCF_004022605.1 Mesorhizobium sp. M4B.F.Ca.ET.089.01.1.1 | reverse complement strand
TGCTTATAGAAATCGTCGCGCCGTTGATGCTCGAACCAGTCATGCATCCAGATGCCGTTGCCATTGAGCCGCTCCTCCCACATGGCGCGCCAGCGGTCGCCGACGATCAGCGGATCGGGCGGGGTCATGGCGATCGTCCAGGCGGTGGTTCCCCACGTCAGATTGTCGCACATCATGGCGCCGCCGAGATAATGCACGTCGTCATTGTAGCGGTCATCGGTCGAGCACAGCGAGATGGCGGCTTTCAGAGCCGGCGGGCGGCGGGCGGCAACCTGAAGCCCGTTGAAGCCGCCCCAGCTGATGCCGATCATGCCGACCGTTCCCGAACACCAGGGTTGCCGGGCCAGCCATTCAATAACGGCCAGGCAGTCGTCCTGCTCCTGCTTCAGATATTCGCCCTTGCACAGCCCTTCGCTGTCGCCAGAGCCCCGCATGTCGACACGCACGCCGGCATAGCCGTGACCGGCGAAATAGGGATGCGTCAGCGCATCGCGCTCAACCGTTCCGTCGCGCTTGCGATAGGGCAGGTATTCCAGAATCGCCGGCACCGGGTCCGTCTCGGCATCCTCCGGAAGCCAAATCCGAGCGGCCAACTTTACGCCGTCCGGCAACGGAATCCAAAGATTCTCGATCTCGCGCACCTCGCGCGGGAAATCGGTGACGACGCGTATGTCTTCCATGGCTCTCTCCGGATGTTCGGCGCCCCGAGCGAAGCGGCTGGGCTATGTATTCAAGGAAAGGCAGTTGATCTGGCCCGTTGCCGACCACCGCCAGCAGGGTGGCTCGATCGAGCAAGGCGCGGCACTATGCTCCGTCTCAAGATAAGACAAAAAGCTCCTCCCACATGCAAGCCATGCTCCCGCTTCGGATAAGGCGCTAAAGACACAGAGGCCGTGTCGCGGCTCGCCACACAACCATCTTGACCACAATCTTCTGGCATAATGAACAGACCAGTTTGTCACATTTGAACGCTAATCCTTCCAAAATGGAAGGCATCACGTGTGATATGGCACTACGGGATAATCTGGCCCGCTGAGTCAGCGCCATTTCCTGAGTGCCTGCGATCCTGGCGGCGGCAAACCGTAGATGTCCCGCTCGATGTCGAACAGGATGTCGACGCGTCAAACCATGGATGAACCTGGATGAAACCCGGTGCCATACTCGCACCCGCGATGGGTCAAAGTTCTCCTGACACTCGCCAAGCGGCCGGGCATCTTGGATGCGCCTACCCCGCGACGTCCAGGTCAAAGCTCGGTCGCTCCGGCGTTTGCGCCCACCGCGATCTCCAATTTCAACGGAATTCTCCGCAGACCGGCTGCCATACCCTCTTGTGGCGGACGGCGTGATCACGTCTGCTTTTAACAAGCGCAGGGTGCTGCCCGCTCGCTTTCCCTCATCCGGCGAACAACTGCTTGTAACCGATGGTCTCCATCCAGTTTGCCTGAGGGCACCTGTCGCATTCCATCGTGCACGGGCACACCCGGACGTCGGACAGCATGCCAGACTTGAGGCCCTACCGGATCGCCATAGACACGGGTGCCTATGCCTTTGGGAGGCTGAAGCTCAGGCACGCGCAGCAAGCGCTGCATATGAACTAGAAATCGCGTTGGAAACCCAAACTCGACAAGAAGAGGCAACTCAGCTGGTAGAAGCAACGATACAGACTTCTGGACAGCAACTGCTCAAACGCTATATAGCGTACGATTCCGAAAGCAAGAAGCATACCGAATACGCGGCCGAAAATTTTGAGGCGATCTGGGATGGAAGCTAACGGAAAATAGCCCGTAACAGAACGAGTTCAGCCTAAACTGCTCCTTCGGTGCAGCTGCCTCCGTTCAGTTTTGTTTTTGCGAGATACGCCTGGCGTCTGGCTGCGGCTTTGACAGCGATCGGATGGTCATCTCGTCGAAGCAGACGAGTATCGCAGTTATCTTGTCGCCCGTGTTCAGCGGCAATTTTCCGACAAACAGGAATCATCTGATCCAACTGCATTGTCCATCCCATCTCCACAAATGTACGCATGGTTGGAATGCGTGAGTCTTCTAGCCATCTCAATTCTTGCACGTCCGCCAGCATTGCTCTCCTCAAAAATTGAATGCCTATTGGAATAGGCAGAACCTGTCGGCCGCGAACGTCAAGGCCGATAAAATGTTCGGAGCGGGAACACTGGCGCCTTCAGGGCCGTAGGAGACTAGGACAGCGATGGCATCACGTATGGATGCCAGCAATGAGCCGCCCCGGTTGATCAGGAAACGGATTGCAGCCCCGAGGGGTCAGGCCAAGTGGCATGCAAGCTTTTCCCAGGGCGGTGAACGCAGCGCGCCCCATCCACCCCCGTCAAAGCGGATGTCGTTACACTGCCCCTGGCACGTTTATACTTCTTGCCTGATCCGCATGGCATGGTTCGTTA
>NZ_RZOS01000647.1:0-2412 GCF_004022605.1 Mesorhizobium sp. M4B.F.Ca.ET.089.01.1.1 | reverse complement strand
CTCTTCGTCAAACCGGCGCGGCAGGGCTCGTCTGTCGGCGTCGCAAAGGTCAATGCCAGCCAGGAATTCGATCGAGCGCTTGCGGAAGCCTTCCAGCACGATCGCAAGCTCTTGGCGGAGGAATTCGTCCGTGGCCGCGAGATCGAATTCAGCGTGCTGGAAGACTCCGCGGGCAAGCTCTTCGTCTCCCGGCCGGGCGAGATCGTGCCGGCGGAAAGCCACGGCTTCTACAACTACAATGCCAAGTATATCGACGAGAACGGCGCGGCATTGATCGTGCCGGCCGAACTGCCGCGGGAAGTCGAGCAGGCGATGCGCGACATGGCCGCAAGGGCCTTCAGGGCCGTCGGTTGCGACGGCATGGCACGTGTCGACTTCTTCCTGATGCCGGACATGACGTTCCTGATCAACGAGCTCAACACCATTCCCGGCTTCACCGATATCAGCATGTACGCCAAGGCGATGGCGGCTAGCGGCGTCAGCTACCCGGAGGTCATCGACCGGCTGGTGGCGCACGGGCTGGCGCGCGCCGGAAGAGTGGGCTGAGAGCGGGCTGCAAGCAGGAGAGCGGCCCTGGATGCCACTCACTTCCGAGCACGAAGACGTCACGTTGGCTAGAACGGTCTCAAGCGAGACGGTCGGCGTCATTTCGTCGGTTGGCTCTGCCCCTCATTGCCCTGCCGGGCATTTCTCCCCGTATAGTGACGGGGAGAAAGACAGCTGTCGCGGATGGTTTCGCCAACCTCCAGCGTTGCAGAATATGCGCCAGCGTCGCGGCCAGCCTCTTCTCCCCGTCACTATACGGGGAGAAGGTGCCGGCAGGCGGATGAGGGGCAGCGCCAACGTTGCTAATGTCGCCAAGAGCCTGCAGCAGTTGGGGGTCGGAAGCGCATCGCATCAATACCATCAGAGGCGACGCGCCTAGACCAGAACTACTTGGCGTTCGGGTTGGGCATCCAGGCGGGCATGGCGACATCGGCATGGGCGAATTGCGGCAGCTTGGCCGACAGGTCCTCCATGTTCTTGATGTCCTTGTCGATCAGCTCCTTCTGCGTGATCAGCGTCGGCGGCACGATGACGTTGTGGCCGGGATCCTCGCCGGCAAGCAGCTGCGCCAGCGCCCGCACCGAGACCTGGCCGACGACGGCCGGGTTGGTGGCGGCGGTGGCGGCCCAGGCGCTGTCAGGCTCGCGCATCGCCGAAATATCCGAGGTCGAGATGTCGGCCGAATAGATCTTGATGGCCTTGTTCATGCCTGCCTCGTCGACGGCGATCTTCACGCCCTTGGCGAATTCGTCATAGGGGGCGAACATCACCTTGATGTCGGGATGCGCCGACAGCACCGAACGCGCCTGGTTGGCGACCGAGTTGGCAATCGGGTTGTCGAGCGTGCCGAACATGGCGACCTCGTCGATGCCGGCATGCTTCTTCTTGACGTCGACCCAGGTTTCGTTGCGGCGGTCGAGCGGCGCGATGCCGGCGACGTAGACATAGCCGGCCTTCCAGCTGTCGCCATTGTCGGTGACCGCCTGCTCCAGCGCGAGGCGGGCAAGGTCGCGGTCGGACTGCTCGACCTGCGGGATCTTCGGGTTCTCGACATTGACGTCGAAGGCGACGACCTTGATGCCGGCATCGACCGCGCGCTGGGCGGCGTCCTTCATCGATTCCGTCAGGCCGTGCTGGATGATGATACCCTGCACGCCGAGCGCGATGGCCTGGTCGACCATGTCGGCCTGAAGGGCGGCGTCCTGGCGGCTGTCGAGCACGCGCAGGTCGACGCCGAGCGCCTTGGCCTGCGCCTCGACGCCGGAGAGATAGGCCTGGAAGAAGTCGCCGGTCGAGAGATAGCGCACCAGCGCGATCTTGACGCCCGGCTTGTCGAAGGGCGCCGGCTTGTCCGCGGCCGTCGCAGTCCCCTGCATCAGCAGCGCGGCGCCAGCCAACCCGAGTGCCGCCTTCCCCAAAAATCTTCTTGTGATGCTCACTTTGTTTCCTCCACTTTGTTGAACTCGAAAATATGCCCCGGTCGAACCTATCTCCTGCCCCTGCCGGAAAGGGCGAAGGTGAAGACAAGGGCGACGACGAGAACCCCGCCCTTGACGAAATCCTGCGTGTAGTAAGGCGCGTTCATCATCGTCAGGCCCTGCAGCAGCACGCCGACGAAGACCGCGCCGACGGCCGTGCCGAAGGCGTTCGGCTTGGCGGCGCCGAGCACCGCGTAACCGATGAGCGCGGCCGCCACCGCGTCGAGCAGCAGATTGTTGCCGGAGGCGATGTCGCCGCGGCCGAGCCGGGCGGCGAGCAGGATGCCGCCGATCGAGGCAAAGACGCCCGAAATGACATAGGCCCAGATCTTGTAGGCCTTGACCGGCGCGCCGGTCAAGGCCTACAAGATCTGGGCCTATGTCATTT
>NZ_RZOS01000646.1:0-2426 GCF_004022605.1 Mesorhizobium sp. M4B.F.Ca.ET.089.01.1.1 | reverse complement strand
CGCGAGGAAGAGGCGGCGCTCGCCGCCCTTCTCGACGACCTTGCAGCAGGCGCCGGCGTCACCGTCCAGGCTGAAAGCCTGGCGCGTTTCGAGCCGGTGACCTTCGATGCCGGCATCGTCTCGCTGATCGAGGAGATTGCCGGAGCCGCCGGCCTATCCTGCCGGCGCATCACCTCGGGCGCCGGCCACGACGCACAGATGATTGCGCGCATCGCGCCGTCCGCGATGATCTTCGTGCCGAGCCGCGGCGGCATCAGCCACAACCCGGCAGAGTTCACCGCCGCCGGCGAACTTGTTGCCGGCGCCAACATTCTGCTCGGCGTCGCCGCGCGATTGGCGGTCGATTGAGCAGCAGAAAACGCGGATCGCCGGCTTCGACGGCACAGTGTTGCCAAGCCATGACACCACCAAAAATAGTCAGGCCGAAGGCGTCGAGTCTCGCAGGGGTTCGCATCCGGCGACAT
The DNA here is from genome assembly GCF_004022605.1 of Mesorhizobium sp. M4B.F.Ca.ET.089.01.1.1. Taxonomy (NCBI): domain Bacteria; kingdom Pseudomonadati; phylum Pseudomonadota; class Alphaproteobacteria; order Hyphomicrobiales; family Phyllobacteriaceae; genus Mesorhizobium; species Mesorhizobium sp. M4B.F.Ca.ET.089.01.1.1. The sequence goes on along the minus strand of NZ_RZOS01000646.1, from coordinate 1,962 downwards.
CGGGCCGAAACAAACTTCAATCATTCAGCGAGTTTAGACAGCGAATTTTCGCGCGCGCCAATAAGTTCAGTGCCTCGAAGAAAGAATGCCATGCTGCTGCTCAACCAACGACCCGAACACAACCAGCCGTTGGTTGCGGCCGATGCCGAGTCCCTCGGCGTGGCGGGAAGCGAGCGGGCCGAGCACTATCTCAAGGCGCGGCACAACCATGCCGAAACGCCGCTGCACGCCTTGCCGGCACTGGCTGATGAGCTCGGCATCGCGGCACTGCACGTCAAGGACGAGGGCCAGCGTCTCGGCCTCGGCTCCTTCAAGGCGCTGGGTGGCGCCTATGCCGTCATCCGGCTGGTGCTGGAGGAGGCAGGCAAATGGCTCGGTCGCACCGTCGATATCGGCGAGATCAACGACGCCAAGGTGCGCGAGATCGCGTCCGGCATGATCTTTGTCTGCGCCACCGACGGCAATCATGGCCGCTCGGTCGCGCAGGGCGCCGGCCTGGTCGGCGCGCGCTCTGTGATCTTCGTCCATGCTGGCGTAAGCCGTGAGCGTGTCGCTGCCATCGCCCGCTTCGGCGCCGAGATCGTCCAGGTCGAGGGCGGCTACGATCATGCGGTGCGCGAAGTCGCCCGCGTCGGCGCCGAGCGCGGTTGGAAGATCGTCTCCAACACGTCCTGGCCGGGCTATGAACGGGTCCCCGGCCTGGTCATGCAGGGCTATACGGTGATCGTGCGCGAGACGCTGCGGCACATGGCCGAGCCGCCCACGCATGTCTTTCTGCAAGCCGGCGTCGGCGGCTTCGCCGCGGCGATCGCCGGCCATATGGCGATCATGCTTGGCGGGCGGCGGCCGAAGGCCGTGGTGGTCGAGCCGGGGCGCTCGGCTTGCGTCTACGCCTCGGCTGAAGCCGGACGTCCGGCAACGATCGCGCACCAGCAGTCGACGGTGATGGCGATGCTCGAATGCGCTGAGCCGTCCCTGGTCGCCTGGCGCGTGCTGGCGCGCGTCGGCGATGCCTTCATGACGGTGGAGGAAGAGGATGCGGTCGCCGTGATGAGGCGGCTGGCGCGACCCTTGGGCAACGATCCGGCAATCATCTCCGGCGAGAGCGGCGGTGCGGGGCTCGCCGGACTGATCCGCGCGGCAGGCGACAGGCATATGCGGACGGCACTCGGCCTCGACAGCCATTCGCGCGTGCTCGTCGTCAACTCGGAAGGAGCGACCGACGCCGGCCGCTATGCCGAACTGGTCGGCGTGAGGCCGGACGACGTGCTGATGCAGCTTGCCTGAAGCTTCGCCGTAGCAGGCTCGGCGACTTCGCCGTAGCAGGCTTGGCGACTTCGCCGTAGCTTTCCGTCCGGATGCGTAGAGAACAGACTTAGGGACGAAGATGGCCAAGCTCGACGAACTGGCACTGCACCGCGAGATGACGGCGTGGCGGCATGATCTCCACAACCATCCCGAGTTCGGTTTCGAGGAGAAGCGCACCGCCGCTTTCGTCGCCGAAAAACTACGCGAATTCGGGCTGGAGGTCGCCGAGGGTATTGGCGGCACCGGCGTCGTCGGCACGCTGACCAGGGGCAGCGGCAACCGCGCGATCGCGCTGCGCGCCGACATGGACGCGCTTCGCATCGCCGAGCAGGGCACGATGGACTACCGCTCGCAGACGCCCGGCACCATGCATGCCTGCGGCCATGACGGCCACACCTCGATGCTGCTCGGCGCGGCCAAGCTGCTCGCCAATGAAGGCGGCTTCGACGGCACGGTGCGCTTCATCTTCCAGCCGGCCGAGGAGTGGGGCAGGGGTGCGCTCGCAATGCTGGACGACGGGCTCCTCGAGCGCTTCCCCTTCGAGGAGATCTTCGGCCTGCACAACATGCCTGGCCTGCCCATTGGCCATTTCGAGACCCGCGTCGGGCCGATCATGTCGGCCGAGGACAATTTCGAGATCGTGCTGAAGGGTGT
>NZ_RZOS01000645.1:0-2430 GCF_004022605.1 Mesorhizobium sp. M4B.F.Ca.ET.089.01.1.1 | reverse complement strand
TCCCTGGACGCCGCGCAGCGCCGCTGGTGTCGCCCGCCGCAACACGACATGGCGGGTGCTGAGGCACACCACCGCCTGGGTCGCGACCTTGCCGGCCGGCTGCGTCCGCACCAAGGTCAACGGCTTCGACGTCTGGCGTTGCGGCGGCACCTACTACCGGGCCTATCAGGGTCGCTACATCGTGGTCGTCGTCGATTGACGATCGGCCTCGGGCTAAACCTCGCCGAGGGCAAGTCGCACGCCTTCGGCGAGATGCTCGGCATCGGCCCGGTTCTCGAAGGGCACGCCGCGCAGCGCGTAGTCGAGCGGCGCAAAAGCATCGCCCTCCTCGATGAGGGCGATCTGCCGCCGCGCCTTCTCCATGTCGCCCATCTGGGCATAGCAGGCCGCCAGCCGCGTCCGGATCCAGGGTGCCGGACGCGTGGCCAGTTCCAGCGCTTCCGCCGCCTGCCGGTATTCCCCCATCATATAGAGCGCCAGCGCACGGTCGAACTGGTACCAGTGCGGGTGCAAGGGATCGATGCGGATGCCGCGCGCCAGCCAGGTCAGCGCCTCCAGCGGCCGGCCGCGCATGGTCAGCAGCATGCCCATCTGCTCGATGCTGTCGGCATCGCAGGGATTGAGCTGCAGCGCGATGCGCATGTGGTGCTCGGCCGCCTCGTGGTCGCGCATATAGAGGCGGATCAGCGATTGCACGCGATGGCCGGTCGGCTGGTCCGGCGACAAGGCGAGGCCCTTGTCGGCAAGGTCACGCGCGTTCTGCAGCACCGCGTCGCTGGCGCGGCCGAACTCCCCGTCCAGCGAGCGCGCCAGGGCGAGATAGGTGTAGGCCAGCCCATAATTCGGATCCTTGGCGATGGCCGCCTCGAACAATGCCTCGGCGCCGCGCTGGTCGGTCTGGGCCGGATCGCGCAGCAGCGCAAAACCGCGCAGCAGAAGCTCATAGGCGGCGAGGCTGGTCACCGGCTTGCGTGAGGCCTGCTCCAGCCCGGCATTGGTGACCCGCGTGACCAGCCGGCTGACGATCTGCTCGACGATCTCGCCTCCGGTCGCGAACAGGCCAGCGCCCTGCGACTGGTAGCGGTCGCCCCAGAGCTGGCTGGCGGTCGCGATGTCGACCAGGCTGACGGCCACCACGACATGCTCGCCCTGCCGGCGCAGCGACCCTTCGACCAAATAGTCGGCGCCGATGCGGGCACGGATCTGCGGCCACTCGCCACGCCCGAACGAGGAGAAGGAAAAGCTCGAATTGCGCGCCAGCACGGTGACTGTGCCGAAGCGGGCCACGCCGTTGATCAGATCCTCGGCAAAGCCGTCCACCATTGCTTCGTCGGCCGGATCGCCGCTCTCGTTGCGAAAGCGAACGACCGCCACGATCGGCTGGGAACTCATCTCGGGCGCGGGTTCCGCCTCCGCGGCAAGCATGTAGCCGCGCTTGGAGACGGTGCGCACCATATCCTCGCCAAGCACCTTGCGGATTTCGCGCACCGACTGGGTGAGCGAGTCCTCGGTGACGTAGACGCCCGGCCAGACAACATCCATCAGCTCCGCTTTCGGCACGACACGGCCCATGTTGCGGGCAAGATGCGATAGCAGGGCGTAGGCCTTGGGGCGCAGGAACAGCGGCTCGTTGACGCCGCGCAACGTGCCCATGGCGAGGTCGAGCGTGAACCCGCCAAACCGGTATACCTGATCGGCAGCCGCCGTGCTCATCGGGACACCCCTTCCCCGGACAAGGATCATGCCGCTTCGATTCCCACATCGACGGGGCATGACCGACGCATTATTGCCCACTGCGCAATTTGGATCAAACTGGCAGTCCGCGCGGGCATTATCGTCGGCCGGCCAAATGCGAGGAACCATGAATCCGACCGAGAAAGCGCTGTGGTTTGTCGAAAGCCATCTGCCGGACGCGATTTCGCTCGACGATGTCGCGCAAAGCAGCGGCGTGTCGCGCTTCCACGTGACGCGCGCCTTCGGCGCCGCCACGGGGCGCTCGGTGATGGGCTACATGCGCGCGCGCCGGCTGAGCGAGGCGGCGCGCAAGCTTGCCGGCGGCGCGCCCGACATCCTCTCGGTCGCGCTCGATGCCGGCTACGGCTCGCATGAGGCTTTCACCCGCGCCTTCCGCGACCTGTTCGGCACCACGCCGGAACTGGTTCGCGCGCAAGGCTCGACCGACACCCTAGACCTCGTGGAACCGATCCTGATGGACCAGTCGTTTCTCAGCAATCTCGAACCGCCGCGCTTCGAGACCAGCCGCCCCTTCCTCATCGCCGGGCTCGGCGAACGCTACAGCTGCGAGACCAGCGCCGGCATTCCGATGCTGTGGCAGCGTTTTGGACCCTATATCGGCAACATCCCCGGCGAGACCGGCGACGTCGCCTACGGCGTCTGCGTCAACGGCGACGACGCCGGCAATTTCGATTA
>NZ_RZOS01000644.1:0-2440 GCF_004022605.1 Mesorhizobium sp. M4B.F.Ca.ET.089.01.1.1 | reverse complement strand
GCGCGAGGCAGTTTCGTCCTACCGCATCATCGAATGGCGTTCGAACGGTCCGGCCGCAAGCCCTGCACAGGCCGGCACGCCTGCCGCACGGCCTGCTTCGGTGGAGATTGAACCTCGCGCGCCCGCAGCGGAGCCCGCCGCGCCAATTTCCGTTCCAAAGAGTGCCAGGACCGCGAAGCGCGCGCCGTCTCTGCCCGCCGCCGGCAAGGTGGTGCCGTCGGCCGCCCCGTCCGGCTACGAGCTTCCGTCCGAGGACCTGCTGCAAATGCCGCCGGAGGGCCAGGGCTTCTACATGTCGCAGGAGCGGATGGAACAGAACGCCGACCTGCTCGAAAGCGTGCTGGAGGATTTCGGCGTCAAGGGCGAGATCATCCATGTCCGGCCTGGTCCGGTCGTCACGCTCTACGAGTTCGAGCCGGCGCCTGGCGTGAAATCCAGCCGCGTCATCGGCCTGGCCGATGACATCGCCCGCTCCATGTCGGCGATCTCGGCGCGCGTCGCCGTCGTGCCCGGCCGCAACGTCATCGGCATCGAACTGCCCAACGAGACGCGCGAGACGGTCTATTTCCGCGAGTTGATCGAATCGGCCGGCTTCCGCAACACGTCCTGCAAACTGGCGCTGGGCCTCGGCAAGACGATCGGCGGCGAGCCGGTCATCGCAGACCTGGCCAAGATGCCGCATCTCTTGGTCGCGGGCACCACCGGCTCCGGCAAATCGGTCGCCATCAACACCATGATCCTGTCGCTGCTCTACCGGATGAAGCCGGAGGAATGCCGCCTCATCATGGTCGACCCAAAAATGCTGGAACTGTCCGTCTATGACGGCATCCCGCATCTGCTCACGCCCGTCGTCACCGATTCCAAGAAGGCCGTCACGGCGCTGAAATGGGCAGTGCGCGAGATGGAGGACCGCTACCGCAAGATGGCGCGCCTCGGCGTGCGCAACATCGACGGCTACAACCAGCGCGCCGCCACCGCCCGCGACAACGGCGAGGTCGTTGTCATGCAGGCGCAGGTCGGCTTCGAGAAGGGCACGGGCGAGCCGCTGTTCGAGGAACGGGAGATCGACCTGGCGCCGATGCCCTACATCGTCATCATCGTCGACGAGATGGCCGATCTGATGATGGTGGCCGGCAAGGAGATCGAGGGCGCCATCCAGCGGCTGGCGCAGATGGCGCGCGCCGCCGGCATCCACTTGATCATGGCCACGCAGCGCCCCTCGGTCGACGTCATCACCGGCACCATCAAGGCCAATTTCCCCACCCGCATCTCCTTCCAGGTGACGTCGAAGATCGACAGCCGCACCATCCTGGGCGAGCAGGGCGCCGAGCAGTTGCTGGGCCAGGGCGACATGCTGCACATGGCCGGCGGCGGTCGCATCGTCCGCGTGCACGGACCCTTCGTCTCCGACCTGGAGGTCGAGCATGTCGTGGCGCATCTGAAGGCGCAGGGGCGTCCGGAATATCTCGAAACGGTCACCGCCGACGAGGAGGCGGAAGAAGAGGCGGCCGACGCGGGTCCCGTCTTCGACAAGGGCGCGATGGCCGAAGAGGACGGCGACGCCCTCTACGAGGAAGCCATCAAAGTGGTCAAGCGCGACAAGAAATGCTCGACCTCCTACATCCAGCGCCGCCTCGGCATCGGCTACAATCGCGCCGCATCGCTGGTCGAACGCATGGAGAAGGAGGGCCTGGTCGGCACGCCCAACCACGTCGGCAAGCGTGAAATCCTGGCCGGCCGGCGGGACCACGCGCCGGAGCGCGACGAAACGGATTGACGAGGATCGGGGATGGGGCCGGGCGATACGCCGGTCTTGCTTGACCGGACGTGCCTTCGCGGCGGGTGCGTCAGCCGCCGTTGGCGGCCAGCACGATCGCGGCGCGCAGTTCCTCCAGCCCGTCGCTCTTTTCCGACGACGTCGCCAGGACGAACGGGAAGGCGGCCGGCCGCTTCTTGATCTTGGCCAGCGTCTCCTCGATCAGCCGCGGCACGCCGGCTGCCTTGATCTTGTCGGTCTTGGTCAGCACGATCTGGTAGGAGACTGCCGCCTTGTCGAGCAGCGACAGCACCTCATCGTCCTTGGCCTTGATGCCGTGGCGGGCGTCGATCAGCACATAGACGCGCTTCAGCGTGACGCGGCCCTTGAGGTAGTCGAAGACCAGCTTCGTCCAGTCGTCGACCTTTTCCTTCGGCGCGCTGGCATAGCCGTAGCCGGGCATGTCGACCAGCGCCATCGGCGGCAGGTCGGCGCCTTCGCCGGAAAAACCGTCGGGCACGAAATAGTTGAGTTCCTGCGTGCGCCCCGGCGTGTTCGAGGTCCGCGCCAGCCCCTTCTGGCCGACCAGCGCGTTGATCAGCGACGACTTGCCGACATTCGAACGGCCGGCGAAGGCGATCTCCGGCGGACCCTCCGGCGGCAGGAACTTCATCGCCGGCACGC
>NZ_RZOS01000643.1:0-2441 GCF_004022605.1 Mesorhizobium sp. M4B.F.Ca.ET.089.01.1.1 | reverse complement strand
GGCCAGTACCGAGGACACCATCGACGTCGCGCATCACGCCATCGGTCACCAATGCCGCGACGCCACGCTTGACCATGCGCGCGCACAATATGTCGCCGAAGATCCCAGCATCGGTCACGCCCATAGCATCCGCGACTACGACGCATCCAGGCGGCATGTCCTCAATCGCCGCCCGCGTCGAGATTGGAGAAGCCCAGGACGCTGGGGTGGCGAGGTCCTCGCGCGCCGGCACGAAACGTAACGTGAAGGCGGGACCGGCGATCCGCGGCTGGCCGGGCAACAGGGGTTTCGCGCCCCGCATCCAGATGTTCCTGAGACCTTTTTTGAGCAGGATGGTTGTGATTGTTGCTGTTGATATGCCCTTGAGGGCTTCGATGTCCTGATCGCTGAGTGCCATGTAAGTCTCCATCAAATGCTCTGGATGAGGCCGCCGTCTACACGGACGACGCTGCCGGTGATATAAGATGCGCGCCGACTCGCCAGGAAGGCGACAACATCGGCGTATTCTTCAGGGTCGCCGTAACGCCCAAGCGGTATAGATGCCTTGCTTTCGCTACTGACGCTTTCCACGTCGCGACTTTCGCGCTTTGCCTTCTGTTCATCTAGGGCCTTTATGCGCTGTGTAGCGATCCGTCCCGGTATCACGATGTTGGAGGTAACCCCGTCCAGGCCTACCTCGCTGGCCAACGTCTTCGACCAGCCCACAAGCGACAGTCTAAGTGCATTCGACAAGCCGAGGTTGGCGATCGGCGCCACGACTCCCGAAGACGTGGAGGTGATTACACGCCCCCACTGGCGCTTGCGCATGCTGGGCAGGACGGCGTCGGTGAGGGAGATCACCGAAAGCACCATAACCTCGAAATGCTTCAGCCATGCGGAGGCATCCTGCCCAGAGGCGGGTGTCGGCGGCGGGCCACCTGTATTGTTGACGAGGATGTCGATTGGACCGAACGTTCCGTGCACTTCGCCTAGGACGCGCGGCATAGCGTCCCGGCAGGCGAGGTCCCACACGATAGCTGTCGCTCCCCCGCCATTCGCGCGGATCACCTCGGCGGTTGCGTGGGCTGCGTCCCGACCGATGTCACCGCACGCGACTCGCGCACCTTCACGTGCCAGCGCCCGCGCTATGGCGCCCCCTAGCCCGCCGCCTGCACCGAGTACAAGTGCCGTCTTTCCTGCAATTCCCAGATCCATGATATTGGCCTTGCCTATAATTGAGAGAACATTGGATGGCCGGGGACGTCTAGTTCAGCTGTTAGAATGCTCCCGGTCTCGGATTCGGTAATGAAGAGAGTCCTGTTGCCTGTACCGCCGAAGGCAACGTTGGTGGTCATCCGTCCGGTTGGCGAGTTGATGCGCAGTAGCGGCTCACCGAGGGTATTGAATAACCATATGCAACCGAGCCCTATATGGGCGATAGCCAGAGAGCCTTCGGTATCCATCGCCAAACCGTCCGGCCCAATGCCTCCAGTCAGCCGGACGAAGGCACCGACCTTATAGGCAGTGCCGTCAGAATGCATTGGCACGCGCCAGACAGCGTTGTCGCGAGTCACGTTAAGGAAGATGGTGGTCTCGCTGCGGTCGAGGACGAGGCCGTTGGGGCTCGGCACCTTGTCCAATACGACATTCAGCCGCCCATCCGAGCGCAGCCGGAACAGGCGCCCGAACGGGTCGTGCAGCCCGCTCAAGCCCTGGTCAGTAAAATAGAGATCTCCACTGCATGAGAAGTGGAGGTCGTTCAAACCGTGAAACGGCTTGCCCTCATAGCCATCGACAACGGTGGTCACCTTCCCGGTCCCAAGCTCGAGCTCAAGCAATCCCCGGGTGAAATCGGCAACGAAAATCCGCCCGTCCGCATGGAACTTGAGCCCGTTCGGCGACCCGTCATATTCCGTGACGACGCTGAAATCACCGGTTGGTGACATTCTCAATATCCGTCCCCACGCAACGTCAACCATGTAGAGATTGCCGCCGCGATCGAAGGAGGGGCCCTCGAGGAAGCAATCCGTAACCACACCCGACCGATGTGTCTGCGCCCATCTGGAGGTGCGTCCTCTGATCCGGAGCGCATCTGGCACGCGGGCGAACACCTTTGCTTCGATCTGGGGCGGTTGTGCAAACATGAGCGTGATTCCTGCTGATCAATCGAAGCGGGTCGGATCGCCATCGAAACCATCGGCACAGAAACTACCGCCTTGAAAGCGAGCCTCAAACGCGGGTTCATCCAGATGTCCCTGCATTTGCGGCACGAAGCGCTCCGCGTTGTCCCTCGGAAAGAAGCCGATCGCGCGGGCGCCTGCATCGTCCCACTGCTTGCGCGTGTTATTCGAGACGCCGTAGACGACATTGAAGTGCACGCCTTCTGTCTCGATACAACGCTCCGTCAAATGGACAAAATCTGGTTCGCTAAGCCAGGACCAACGGGATCGGCGATGCGGCGG
>NZ_RZOS01000642.1:0-2441 GCF_004022605.1 Mesorhizobium sp. M4B.F.Ca.ET.089.01.1.1 | reverse complement strand
GTCCGGATGTCAGCTACGAGGAACTGCTTCATGTGAGCCGGCGCTTCATTTACCGGGAAGCGCTCGAGGCAGTCGATATCTGCGCCACGAGGCATTCCGCCGGGAAATCCATGAAGGCCTGAACGTGGTCGAGAACTGGAACAGCGCCACTAGCTTCGTCTTTTTCGGCAAGGGTGGCGAGATTGCGACCAACCGGCTGGAGGCTCAAGAAATCTCGGCGCTAGCCCTGCATCTCTTACAGGCGTCGCTGGTCTATGTGAACACCAGGATGATGCAGTCGGTGCTGAGCGAGCCGAAATGGTCGGCGCGGCTGGCGCCCGCGGATTATCGTGGCCTCACGCCGCTGATCTATAGCCACGTTAACCCCTATGGCCGCTTCGACCTCGATCTCAATCGCCGCATCGATTTCGAGCGAAAGCAGGCGGCATAACAAATGTGGAGGGAATGAAGATGCCTGTGTCGAAGAAGCCCCGGAAGAAGACAGCGGCGAAAACCAAGACGTCGGAAAATGACAACGCGCGGCCTCCGCTGCCCGACCGGCGCGGCATGGAGGGGTTTATGGCTGGTCTTTTCGGCGGACGTGGAAGTAACCCGACCCACGCGGCGCAAGAAATCATGTACGAGGCTTGGGAAGCGACCAGTCGCAGCAAGCGTATCGCGCTCGCCAGGAAAGCGCTCAAAATCTCACCATTGTGCACTGACGCCTATGTCCTTCTGGCCGAAGAAGAGGCAAGGTCTGCCGAGGAAGTGCTGGACTGCTACCAGAGGGGCGTCGCAGCGGGTGAAGAGGCGCTCGGACCCGAGGGTTTCCAGGAATATGCCGGTCACTTCTGGGGCTTTCTTGAAACCCGTCCCTACATGCGCGCGCGGGCAGGTATTGCCGCAGTGCTCTGGCGCCTCGGCCGGCATCAGGAGGCGATCGACCATTATCTGGAGATGCTTGAACTCAATCCCAATGACAATCAGGGCATCCGCTATGTACTGGCCGGACATCTGCTGGCGCGCAATGATATCAAAGGTCTGAAAAAGCTCATCAAGCAGTACGAAGATGATATCGCCGCCGCATGGCTTTATACGCAGGCGCTTCTGGCTTTCCGCGAAAACGATCCGGACGCCGACAAGCTGGCCGAGCAAGCCTGGCGGGCGAACAGCCATGTGCCTGGCGTCCTGTCCGGCAAGCAGCCTCTGGTCGCCTCCATGGACGGCTACATCACCATGGGCGGCGAGGATGAGGCGGCCGACTACGTCGAGGAAAATGGCGAGGCCTGGCAGGCGACGCTCGGCGCAGTTGAATGGCTGACGCGGGCCACCTCCAAACTGAAACCGCGAAAGCGGCGGGGATGATTGCCGGCCTGGAAGCCAATGCATGGAAGACCTGCCGAGATACGAACACGGGGTGGGACCATGTTATTGAATAACCCATCGTGATAGGTTATATGCACTTATGGTCACCATTTATCGTGCGCACGGGCTGCGCATTGTCATCTTCACTGACGATCACGAACCCGCGCATGTGCATGTATTCGGTGACGGGCAGGTCAAAATCAATCTGATCGGGCCGGATGGCGCACCGGCTCTGGTCTGGGCCGAGGGCATGAAGCGGAACGATGTGCGCCGTGCGATGGAGATCGTCCTGGAGCAGCAGGCACAGTTTCTCGACAGATGGAGGCAAATCCATGGTTGAACTGACAGATGTGGAGATCGACGCGGCCATGGAGCGTGGCCGGATTGCGCGGCAGGCGGAGCCGCGCGCGGCGTCTGCTCGCTATGACAAGCGGAGCAGCCGCATCATTGTAGATTTGACGAACGGTTGCACCTTCGCTTTCCCACCGCGCATGGCCCAGGGGCTGGAAGCGGCAACCGAGGACCAGATCGCCATGGTCGAGATCTTAGGGGCAGGCTATGGCCTGCACTGGGAAGCCCTTGATGTCGATCTTTCTGTCCCTGGCCTGTTGGCGGGTATCTTTGGCACTAAAGCCTATATGGCCAGACGAGCAGGACAGGTTACATCGCCGGCGAAGGCGACAGCCGCAAGGGCGAATGGTGCAAAGGGCGGCCGGCCTCGCAAATCTGCGAATGGCTGACATTGATGGCTTGTCGTCGCTGCCTGGATCGCGTGACGGTAGAGCCAAGCCCTTCTTGTCACATATGGGTATACCCACCCTGCACAACGCCAATGAACACGTCGCGGCCGCGAAACTCTGTTTATTTTGGGTTTGAAACGAGATATTGAACAAAACAGCGCAATGGCACACTCAAAATGAACAATTCGCATGGCCCACATCGGATATGCCCGCACCTCCACTACCGACCAGAACCTTGCCGCGCAAATCGCCGCGCTCAAGGTGGCCGGCTGCGAGGTCATCCGCGAGGAACAAAAGAGCGGCGCCTCGCTCGAAGGTCGCTCCCAGCTCAACACGATCCTCGACTTCATTCATGGG